>NZ_JBHXTQ010000027.1:0-88522 GCF_042677305.1 Kitasatospora sp. NPDC127121
ATCCGCCACCCCGGATCCGCCACCGTGATCGCCACGGCCGTTCGGACGCTCCACCGTGCAAACCGGCCCGGGAGCAAGCACGGTGGGGGCGTGCTGAGGAGAAGGCTGGCGGCCCTGTGCGCCCTGTGCGTCCTGCTGTTCTGCGTGCCGGCGACCGGCGCGCAGGCCAGGTCGCCCGGGTGGGCGGTCGTGGTGGTGGACCAGGAGTCCCGTAGCGTCCTGGTGCTGCAGAGCGCCGAGGAGCTGATGGCCTACCGGGGCCCGGGGCGGCTGCCGGTCGTGTGGGGCTGGAGCGCCGACCGGGCGGCCGGGCTCGCGGACCTGGCGCCCGCGCGGAGCTGGACGAATCCGGACGAGGCGAAGAGCCGGGTCCGGCAGGGCCGGCGCTACCTGCTGACCACCGCCTCCGGCGGCCTGGCCGCCGTCGTGGACACCACCACCGGCGCGACGCGCTGGGCGGCGGACCTGGGCGGGGCGGCCAATCCGCACAGCATCGAGCTGCTGCCGGACGGCAACGTCGCGGTCGCGGCGAGCGGTGGCGGGTGGGTGCGGCTGTACGCGGCCTCGCAGGGGCCGCGTGCCACCGCCCACGCCGGCTACCCGCTCCCGGGCGCGCACGGCGTGCACTGGGACGGCCGGACGGGCCTGCTCTGGGTGCTCGGCGACGACGTGCTGACCGCGCTGCGGGTGGGCGGTACCCCGGCGGCGCCCACCCTGACCGCCGTCCGGTCGACGCCGCTGCCCGACCACGGCGGGCACGACCTCGCGCCGGTGCTGGCCGAGCCGGGGCGGTTCTGGGTGAGCACGCTGACCGGCCTGTGGCGGTACGACCCGGCGGCCGACCGCTTCACCGCCGTGCGGCTGGACGACCCCGCAGCCGTCCGGGACGTGAAGAGCGTCGGGGACGAGCCCGGCACCGGACGGCTGCTGACCGTGGCCCCCGACCACAGCGGGCCGTGCTCCTGGTGCACCTCGGTGATCACCCTGCACCGGCCGGACGGTACGCGGACCCTGCGCGGGACGCACCTCTACAAGGCGAGGTGGTGGGGAGGCTGGTAGCAGATTTGCGACGCGCAGGTGCCGGTTTCGGGGTTCGGGTCGGCGATGCCACCCGTTCTGCCGACGGCATTCGGATGATGGGGCATATTGTGTACCCCGGCAAACTACTCCAATAGAAGTGAGTTTCCCGTCGCCGTCCGTAAACCATCCGTCCACCGTGTCGGCTGGGATAGCGTCGAAGGCGTCGGGGGGCCGACACCGATTCGGTGTATTCGAACACTAGCTACCGGGCCGTAATGGCCGGATTGAGTCATGGAGAAAAACGTGTCGAATTTGATGCCGGAAAACATGCCGGAGAAAATGCCGGACACCGTCGACGACCTGCAACTCGCGGCGGAATCGCTGGCCGCTTTCCCGGCCCGGGGCGCGGCCGGAGGCGCGGATGTCACCGAGCGTCTCGCGGCGGTCGCCGAACTCTGCCGGTCGGTTGACGCGGTGCTCGACAGCCTGGTCGTCCAGGTCGCCGCGGAAGCGGCCGAGGAGGGTTGGACGGCGGCCCGGATGGCGGCGGAACAGTCCGGTTACTACGCCAGGTTGCGCCGGGCACTGCTCCCCGCCGCGACCGGCGCCGGGCTGACGCAGCAGTGAGCGCGCTGCACCTGGGCGTGCACGTGCTGTCCTGCCCCACCCGGTGGAGCGACGTCGACGAGAACGGGCACATCAACAACGCCCGGCTGGTCGGCTACGTCCAGGAGGGGATTTACGACATGTTCTGCCACCACGAGACCGCCGTCCGGGACGCCCTGTTCCCGTCCGGATTCATTATCGCGCGACACGAGATCGATTTTCTGGAGCAGTTGTACCACCGGCCCGAGCCATTGTCGGTGCAGTTGACGGTTGAACGGATCGGGCGGAGTTCCACGCATATCGTGGTGGATGTCTGCCGTGACCCGCACACCTTTATGCGGGCCAGGACCGTGGTGGTCGCGCGGGACCGTGAATCCGGCCGCTCGCGCAAACTCAGTTCGAACGAGCGGCGTTTTCTCGAGGCGTTTATGCCGGACGAGGTGCGGGCCCCCGCCGTGCCGGCTGTGCCTGCTGTGCCCACCGCACCGGCCGTGCCGGTCACGGCGCCGCCGCCGCAGCGGGTGGCGGCCCGCACGGGCGCCGCTCTGCCGCACCGCACCCGCAGACGGTGTCGGGCCTCGGCGGCCTGACACCCGGGCCCCTGGTGGCCCCGCGCCGGGCAGGGCGCGGGCCGGCGACGTGATCGACAACGGCGTCGATCCGTCCGGCCGGTCTCCCTGCCGCCGTGCCGCAGTACGCTGAGCAGCACGGGCACCGGCGAACCCCAGGCGGTCACGGGCCGTGACGGCGCAGCCGACCGGACCTCGCCGCCACCAGCCGTCCGCCACGGGCCGTCCGCCATCAGCCGTCCGCCGCCACCGGGCCATCGGGCCATCGGATCGTCCGCGCGAGGGCCGGCGGCTCTCGGCCTCCGGCTTCCGGGCGGAGCGCAGCCGGTCCCCGCCGACCGGAAGGAGGACGCGATGACCATCTCCCCGGAGGACTTCCGCGCCCGCGTCGTCGACTGCGGGGAGTACCCGAGCGAGGCGGAGGCGGAGCACGCCATCCGGGTCGTGCTCGCACTGCTCGGTGAGCACCTGGTCGGGGCCGAACGGGCCGAGCTCGCCGACGCGCTGCCCGAGGCGTACGCCCCGCTGCTGCGCGATGCCGGGCCCGCCGCCGAACCGCTGACCGCCGAGCGCTTCGTGCGCGGTGTGGTCGGCTGGATCGACGGCGCGACCGAGGCGACTGGGCCGTGGGACATCGGGGCCGTGCTCGGCACCCTCGCCGACCTGGCCCCGGGGGAACTGGTCGACCGCGTGGTCGAGCAGCTCCCGGACGGTTACGACCTGCTGTTCGGCCACCCGGTGCCGGCCTGGGCCGGCGCGCCGGTGGTGGCCCGGAACAGCTCCGCACCCCGGCCGGTCAGCTCGACCGGTCCGGCACCCGGCCGCAGGTAGACGGACGCGCCCCGGGGGAGGTCGAGGTCCGCGAAGCCGGGGGCGTGCAGTCGGGCGCGGCCCTCGGCGCACAGCAGGATCTGCGGGGTGGGCAGCTCGGCGCGGACGGCGGCCGGGCCCGGGCGCAGCCGGGAGAGTCGGAACTCCTCGGCGGGGGAGGGGAATTCGTCCTCGAACCGGTCTCCTGGGAGCGCCGTGAGGACCTGCGGTTCACCGGTGTGGAAGGACGTGACCGCCAGCAGGCCGTCGACGTCGACGTGCTTGGGGGTGAGCCCGCAGCGCAGCACGTTGTCCGAGTTGGCCATCAACTCCACACCCACGCCCCGGAGGTAGGCGTGCGGCACGCCAGCGTCCAGGTAGAGGGCCTGGCCCGCCGTAAGCCGGACGTGGTTGAGCAGCAGCGCGGCGACCAGGCCCGGGTCGCCGGGGTACTGCGCGGCGGCGCGGGCGTAGCCGGCGCAGGCCTCGGCGAACGGGCCGCCCTCGGCCGCGAGCCGGTGCAACGCCCTGGTGATGTCGCGGAGTTGGGGGCCGGTGGGACGGTCCTCGGCCAGGACCCGGCGCAGCAGTGCGGGCAGGACCTCGGCGGCGGGGTGCGCGCGCAGGTCGTCCGCCCAGCGGGCGAGCAGCGGGACGGCGAGCGCGTCCAGCAGCCGGGCCGTGTCGGGGGCCGGGCGGAATCCGCACAGTGCTTCGAAGTCCCCGAGGGCGCAGATGAGTTCGGGCTTGTGCCCGGGGTCCTTGAAGACCCGCTCGGGTGCGTCGAGCGGGACCCCGCGGGCTTCCTCGGCCGCGTACCCGGCCGCCGCCTGGGTCCGGGTCGGGTGGACCTGGAGGGAGAGCGCCCGGTCGGCGGCCAGCACCTTGAACAGGAACGGCAGCGCCGGGCCGAACCGCCCCACGGTGTCCGGCCCGAGCATGGCGTTCGGGTACCGCTGGATGAGTTCGTCCAGCGGCTGCGGCCCGCCGGCGCCGTCCGGAGCCAGCAGCTCGGAGGGAGCCGACGGGTGTGCGCCCATCCACAGTTCGGCCTGCGGGGCGCCGGTCGGCGCGGTGCCGGTCAGTGCGGGGATGGCGGTGGGCGAGCCCCACGCGTACGGGCGGACCGGGTTGTGGAGCAGGGCGAAGGGCGGGAGCGACATGGCGCGGCCTCCGAGGGGTTCGGGTCAGCGGCAGAGCGCGGCCGCGCCGATCAGCCCGGCATCGGTACCGAGTTCGGCGCGGCGGACGTCGAGGCCGCGGATGTAGGACAGCGTGGCGTAGCGGTCGAGGTGGCGGGCGAGCGGCGCGAACAGGACGTCGCCGGCGGTGGCGACGCCGCCGCCGACCACCACCCGGTCGAGGTCGACCAGGGCCGCGGTGGCGGCGATCCCGGCGGCGAGGGCCTGGGCGGCGCGGTCGAAGGAGGCGAGCGCGACCGGGTCGCCCGCCTCGGCGTCGGCGGCGACGGCCCGGGCCGAGCGGTCCTCCCCGGCCGGGCGCCAGCCCTCGGCGAGGGCCCGGCGGGCGATCGTGGTGCCGCTGGCGAGACCCTCCAGGCAGCCGCGCGAGCCGCACGGGCAGGGCTCGCCGTCCAGGTCGACGCTGATGTGGCCGAGGTGGCCGGCGTTGCCGCTCGGGCCGGGACGGACGGCGCCGTCGAGCACCAGCCCGGCGCCGACCCCGGTCGAAACCACCAGGCACAGCGCGTTGGCCGCGCCCCGGGCGGCGCCCTGCCAGTGCTCGGCGGCGGCCATCGCGACGCCGTCCCCGGCCAGGTGGACGGGCAGCCGCCGGGCGGCCACCGCCGGGTGCGCGGCGACCTCGGCGACCAGCGGGAAGTCGCGCCAGCCGGGGATGTTGACGGGGCTGACGGTGCCGGCGGCGAGGTCGACCGGGCCGGCGCTGCCGATCCCGACGGCCGTCACGGCGGTCCAGTCGGCGGTGCCGGCGAGCCGGTCCAGCACCTCGTGCACGACGGCGAGCACGGCCGCGCCCGGCTCCCGGGCCGGGGTGGGCAGTTGGAGCCGGTGCCGCAGCCGCCCGTGGCCGTCGACCAGCGCCCCGGCGATCTTGGTGCCGCCGATGTCCACGGCGGCGAACAGCGGGGTGGCGGCGGGCGGCGGGGTGAGGGTCATCGCGGCGGGCTCCAGGCGGGTTCGGGCGGGGGTGGCGCCCCGGCGGGCGGGCCGGGGCGCCGATCAGCGTAGTGCGGCATGCGGGGCGCGGCGGGCGGGGGTGCGAGACCCCCAACGGCGGGGCCCCCAACGGCGGGGCCCCCAACGGCGGGGCCCCAGCGGCGGGGCCCCAGCGGCGGGGCCCCAGCGGTAGGGCCCCGCCGTCAGCCGGCCGTGCTCAGCCCGCCGCGCTCAGGCGCAGCGTGACCAGCTCGAACGGCCGCAGCGCCAGCCGCACCGCGCCGTCCTCCACGGCCACCTCGCCGCGGGTGCCGTCCCAGGGCCGCTCCAGCAGGTCGCAGGGGACGGCGCCGGCCAGCGGGTAGGAGGTGGTGAGCAGGCCACGGGCGCGGCCGCCGCCGGCCTCGTAGACCCGGACGATCAGGTCGCCGCTGCGGTCGTCGGCGAGCTTGACCGCGCTGACCACCAGCGCGTCGTTGTCCAGCTGCACCAGCGGCGCGACCTGCTCGGCGCTGCCGGTGACGCGCCGCTCGGGCAGGCCGATCCGGTAGCCCTCGCGGACGGCGTCGCCGATCGCCGCGCCCGGGACGAGGGCGTGCCGGAAGCGGTGCAGGCCCTGGTCGGTCTTCGGGTCGGGGAAGCGCGGCGCGCGCAGCAGCGAGAAGCGGACGGTGGTGGTGGTGCCGCCGTCGGTGTCGCGCACGGCGCGGGTGACGTCGTGGCCGTAGGTGGAGGCGGTGACGAGGGCGACGCCCCAGCCGGGCTCGTCAAGGTGGACGAAGCGGTGGTTGCAGGCCTCGAACTTGGCGGCGTCCCAGCTGGTGTTGGTGTGGGTGGGCCGGTAGAGGTGGCCGAACTGGGTCTCGGCGGCGTACCGCTCGGTGTGCACGTCCAGCGGGAACGCGGCCTTGAGGAACTTCTCGGTCTCGTGCCAGTCGACCTCGGTGTCGATGTCGAGCCGCTGCTCGCCCGCCCGCAGGGTGAGCGTCTGGACGACGGTGGACGAGCCGAAGGAGCGCGCGACCCGGACGGTGGCCTGGTCGGGGGCGGAGAGCGCCGTCAGCGCGTCCACGGCGGTCAGGTCGGTGACGGTGTTGCGGTAGAACTGGTCGACGTCCCAGGCGTCCCACATGTTGGGGAAGTCCGGGTGCAACTGGAGCAGGTTGGCCCGGGTGCCGGGGGCGACGCTCTCCCGGCCGCTCGCCACCTCGACCACCGACGCCACCAGGCCGTCGGCGTCCACGACCACGTCCAGCAGCCCGTTGCGCAGCAGGAAGCCGCCCTCGGGCCGCTCGACGACCTCGCAGGCGCCCGCGCCGAACACGGCCGGGGCGGCCCCGCCGGCCGGGACGGCCGAGCGCGGGTGCGGCGCCGAGTTGAACACCAGCTCGCGCCCGCCGGCGGTGTCCCCGGCGAGGGCCTGCTGGGCGCCGTCGATCAGCGAGTCCAGCTCCGCGGCCAGCGCCGCGTACGTCGCCTCGGCCTCGCGGTGCACCCAGGCGATGGAGGAGCCGGGCAGGATGTCGTGGAACTGGTGCAGCAGGACGGTCTTCCAGATCCGGTCCAGCTGCTCGTACGGGTAGGCCGCGCCGGTGCGCAACGACGCAGTGGCGCACCAGAGTTCGGCCTCGCGCAGCAGGTTCTCGCTGCGCCGGTTGCCCTGCTTGGTCTTCGCCTGGCTGGTCAGGGTGGCCCGGTGCAGCTCCAGGTAGAGCTCGCCGACCCAGACCGGCGGGTTCGGGTACTCGGCCTCGGCCTTGGTGAAGAACTCGGCGGGCTTCTCCCAGCGGACGGTGGCCGAGCCCTCCAGGTCCTTCATCCGGCCCGCCTTGGCGACCATCTCGCGGGTGGTGCCGCCGCCGCCGTCGCCCCAGCCGGTCGGGGCGAGCGAGTGCCGGGCCACTCCCTTGTCCTTGAAGTTCCTTGCCGCGTGGGCGATCTCGCTGCCCTTCATGGAGCAGTTGTAGGTGTCCACGGGCGGGAAGTGGGTGAAGATCCTCGTCCCGTCGATGCCCTCCCAGAGGAAGGTGTGGTGCGGGAACTTGTTGATCTGGCTCCACGAGATCTTCTGCGTCAGCAGCCACTTGGAACCCGCGTTGCGGATGATCTGCGGCAGGCCGCCGGTGAAGCCGAAGGTGTCGGGCAGCCACGCCTCGTGGTTCTCCACCCCGAACTCGTCCAGGAAGAACCGCTTGCCGTGCACGAACTGCCGGGCCATCGCCTCCGAGCTGGGCATGTTGGTGTCGGACTCGACCCACATGCCGCCGGCCGGGACGAACCGGCCCTGCGCCACGGCCTTCTGCACCCGGGCGTACACCTCGGGGCGGTGCTCCTTGATCCAGGCGAACTGCTGCGCCTGGGACATGGTGTAGAGGAAGTCCGGCTCGTCCTCCAGCAGCGCGGTCATGTTGGCGGTGGTGCGCGCCACCTTGCGGACGGTCTCGCGCAGCGGCCAGAGCCAGGCCGAGTCGATGTGCGCGTGGCCGATCGCACTGATCCGGTGCGCGGACGGCACGGCGGGCGCGGCCAGCACCCCGGCGAGCTCCGAACGGGCGGCGGCCGCCGTGCCGTTGACGTCCTGGAGGTCGATCGCGTCGAGCGCCCGCTCGACCGCGCGCAGGACGTCCCAGCGGCGGGCGCCGTCCACCGGCAGCTCGGCCATCAGCTCGCCGAGCACCTCCAGGTCGATCACCAGCTGCCAGACCGTCTCGTCGAAGACGGCGAGGTCCATCCGGGTCAGCTTGTACTGCGGCTGGTCGCCGGCGGTGTCCTTGTCGCCCAACTCGGTGGGCAGGAAGGGGTGGTAGTCCAGGATGACCGGGTTGGAGGCCGCCTCGACGTGCAGCAGGACCTGCTCGCCGCCGGCCGCGGGGGCGGCGATGCGCACCCACTGGTTCTGCGGGTTGAGGCCCTTCACCGGGGTGCCGTCCGGGCGGTAGACCAGGCCCTCGCACTGGAAGCCGGGCATGTTGGCGTCGAAGCCGAGGTCGATCAGCGCCTCGACCGTCCGCCCGGCCCAGGCCTGCGGCACGGTGCCGGTCACGGTGATCCAGCTGGTGCCCCACGGCGCGCCCCAGGCGTCGCCGACCGCGATCGGGGTGCGCGGCGCGGCCAGGCCCTCGGCGACCGGGACGGGCTCGCCGGGTGCCGTCCAGATGCCGACCTCCAGCGGGACGGACTCGGGGTAGACGGCCGGGCGGATGCGCTCGTCCAGGACGCGCTTGAGGCGGGACTCGACCAGCGTGCGGTCATCGTGCATGTCAGCGGGCTCCGTTGCGTGACTGAGGGGCGTGTCTGAGGGGCGTGAGTGAGGATCGTGGCTGAGGGGTAACGGCTGGGGCGAAGGGTTACAGGGACCGTACGTCGTCCGGGTGGACCACCTCGGTGATCCCGCGCGCGGCCAGGTGGGCCTGGTCCTCGGCGTGTTCGGCGAGGACGGTGGTCGGGCGGGCGCCCGCCTCGGCGAGGCGCATGAACGCCTCGTAGACGGCGCCGCCGGGCCCGCAGACCGAGCGCTTGGGCGCGGTCACCTCGTCCCCGGTGGCCACCACCACGGCGGTGGTGCGCGGCGCGGGCGGCTGCCAGGAGCGGCGCGCCTCGGCGGCGGCCTCGGCCAGTCGGGCGCCGGCCGGCTTGACCGCGCGGTCGGTGGTGAGCAGGCCGAGGCTGTACTCCAGCTCGGGGAAGTCGGCCAGCGAGCGGTCCACGTCGTGCGAGCACCACCAGGTGACGCCCCACACGTCCGGGCAGTCGAGCACGGCCTCGACGGTGGCACCGGTGAACCGGGCGGCGTCCTCGGCGGTGATGTGCGGGGCGGGGGCGCCGACCTCCTGGAGCCAGACCGGGCGGGCCGGGTCGTCCGCCCAGGCCTTGGAGAGCTCGACCAGGTAGGCGGCGTGCTGCGCGGTGGCGGTGGAGTGGGCGCCGTAGCGCTGGGCGGTGCCGTTGAACACCCAGGAGTGCACGGCGGTGGCGGCGCCGATCCGGGCCGAGTGCCAGGGGGTGAACGGGTGTTCGTCCAGGTACCAGGCGGCGTCGTAGGAGGCGTGCAGGTGCATCCGGCCGGGCGCGCCCTGCTCGCAGGCGTCGAGCATCCGGCGCAGCCAGGCGTCGGCCTGTCCGGGGGTGATCCGGTCGGGGTCGGGGTGCGGTTCGCCGGAGAACTGGTTGATCTCGTTGCCGAGCGTCATGCCGAGGAAGTTGGGCCGCTCGTGCAGCGCCTCGGCGAGGGTGCGCAGGTAGGCGGCCTGGCCGTCGAGGACCTCGGGGTCGGTGAAGATGTTGCGCCGGTGCCAGGTCTGCGTCCAGGAGGGCAGGAAGTCGAAGCTCGACAGGTGGCCCTGGAGGCCGTCCACCGCGACGTCCAGGCCGCGTTCGCCGGCCGCGTCCACCAGGGCCGCCAACTGCTCGACGGCGCGCGGGCGGATCAGGGTGCGGTTGGGCTGGAACAGCGGCCAGAGCGGGAAGACCCGGACGTGGTCCAGGCCGAGTGCGGCGATGGAGTCGAAGTCGGCGCGGACGGCGTCCAGGTCGAAGTCGAGCCAGTGGTGGAACCAGCCGGCGCTGGGTGTGTAGTTGACGCCGAAGCGGGGGCGCTGCGGTGCGGGGGTGCTCATGGGCGGGTGATTCCTCAACGGGTGTGGGGCGAACGGGCGGTGGGGTCAGGAATCGTCGGACACGTCCTCGGTCGGACCGGGCCTAACCCTTGACGGCTCCCTCCTCGACGCCCTTGAAGAAGAAGCGCTGGCAGACGCCGAACACCACGACGATCGGCAGGAAGGCGATCATGGTGCCGGCCGCGATCAGCCGCGGGTTCGCGGAGAAGGTGCCGTTGAGGTACTGGAGTCCGACGGTGAGGGTGTACTTCTGCGGGTCGTTGAGCACGATCAGTGGCCAGAGGAAGTCGTCCCAGGCGCCGATGAAGGTGAAGATGACGATCACGCTGAGCATGCCGCGCACGTTGGGCAGGCTGATGTGCCAGAGCCGCTGCCACACGGTGGCGCCGTCGACCAGGGCGGCCTGGTCGAGTTCGAGCGGGACGGCGGCGAAGGCGGTGCGCATCAGCAGCACGTTGAGCATGGCGATCGCGCCGGGCAGGGCGACGCCGGTCAGGCTGTCGGCCAGACCGAGGCCGCGCACCAGCACGTACTGGGAGACGATGGTGACCTCGCCGGGGAGCACCAGGGTGGCGAGGAAGAGGCCGAGGACGAGCTTGGCGCCGCGGAAGCGCAGCCGGGCGAGCGCGTAGCCGGCCAGGGTGCAGCCGACCACGTTGCCGGTGATGCAGATGGCGGCGACGATCAGCGAGTTGAGGGCGTAGGTCCAGACCGGGATGGTCTCGGCGACCTTGCCGTAGTTGCCGAAGGTCAGCTGTTCGGGGATGAAGCTGGGGGTGCTGGTGTAGACGTCCTCGTTGGGGCCCTTGAGGGAGGTGGAGAGCTGCCACAGGAACGGCCCGACCACCAGCAGCAGGACGAGCACCAGGAGCAGGTAGCGGCCGGCGGTCTGGGCGGGGGAGGGGGTGTTGAAACCCCGGGAGCCCTGGGAGCCCCGGGAGCCCCGGGGTCCCTGCGAGCCCTGCGAGTCTTGAGCGCGGCGGGCGGCCTTCGAACGGGAGTCGGTCACGGGGTTCAGGCCGCCTTCCGGTTCAGGCGCATCAGCAGCAGCATCGGGCCGAGGGTGATGACGAACAGCATCAGGCTGAGCGCGGAGGCGTAGCCGAGGTGGCCGTTGAAGCCGCGGCTGTACATCTGGATCAGCATCACCACCGACATGTCCCGCCCGCCCGGGCCGCCCTGGCCGTGGGAGAGCACGTACAACTCGGAGAAGACGCGCAGCGCGCTGACCGAGATGAGGACGGAGACCAGCATCATGGTCGGCCGCACCCCGGGCAGGGTGACGTGCCAGAACCGGCGGATCGGGCTGGCGCCGTCGACGGCCGCCGCCTCGTGCAGTTCGCGCGGGACGTTGGCGAGGGCGGAGAGGTAGATGACCATGTAGTAGCCGAAGCCCTTCCAGACGGTCAGGGCGATCGCGCTGAACAGCAGCAGCCAGCGGTCGGTGAGGAAGGCGACCGGGGAGTCGGTCATCCCGGACTGCTGGAGCAGGCCGTTGACCAGGCCGCGGTCGTCCAGCACCCAGCCCCAGATCAGCGCCACCACGACGGCGGAGGCGATGACCGGGGTGTAGAAGGCGGTGCGGAAGAAGGTGATGCCGGGGACCTTGCGCTGGACGAGCAGGGCGAGCAGCAGCGGCAGGATGGTCAGCAGGGGCAGGCAGACCAGCATGAAGACGATGCTGTTGAGCAGGGCGTCGGCGAGCTGTTCGTCGTCGAGCAGGCGCCCGTAGTTCTCCAGGCCGGTGAACTGCCCGCCGCCCAGGGGCTTGGCGTTGGTGAAGGACAGGATCACCGTGTTGACGGCCGGCCAGAGGTTGAAGACGGCCAGCCAGAGTATCGCGGGCCCGGCGAGCAGCCAGGGGGTGAACCAACGCCGGTGGGTCATGCCGTTGCCTTCCTGGGGGTGGTGCGGGTCATTCCCGGGTGCGGCGGGCGGGGGTGGCCCGCCGCTCGACCGGTACGGTCGGGGTGGCGGTCGGCCGTCAGCCCTTGAGCAGCTTGTTGCACTGCTCGACGGCGGAGTCCAGCGCCTGCTTGGAGCTCGCGTCGCCGCTGATGGCCAGCGCGATCTGCTGGTTGATGATGGTGCTCATGGCGTCGTCGACCTGGACGGGCTGGATCAGCTTGGCCTTGGCGAGCGAGTCGAAGGCGACCACCTTGGCGTCGCCGGCGTTGGTGCCGTCGCTCTTGCTGAAGAACGGGTCGTTCGCGGAGGCCTTGGTGGACGGGAAGACGCTGGTCAGGTGGGAGAACGCGGCCTGGTTCTCGGGGCTGGTGACCCAGCGGGCGAGGGCGACGGCGGCGGCCGGGTTCTTGGTGTTCTTCGGGATGGTCAGGCCTTGTACGTACAGCGGCGGGACGCCCATGGTGGGGGAGGAGAGCATCTTCGGGGCCATCGTCGGGTTGTCGGTGGCGAGGCTGGTGATGAAGTTGCCGCCGCCGGTGGTCCAGGCCGCCGTGCCCGCGTTGAAGAGCTTGGAGTTGCCGACGTAGGTGTTGGTCAGCACGTCCTTGGGCAGCAGGCCCTCCTTGAAGGCGTCGCGGTACTTGTCGAGCAGCGCGGCGGCCTCGGGGGTGTTGAAGGTGAAGGACTTGCCGTCGTCGGACATGAGCTTCACGCCGGCGTTGTAGAGGTCGCCGAGGCCCGGCTTGCGGCTCATCAGGTAGGTCTGGCCGCCGGACTTCTCCTTCATCGCCCGGGACTGGGCGATCAGGTCGTCCAGGCTGGCGGGGAGCTTCTTCGGGTCCAGTCCGTTCTTCGTCAGGAGTTCCGAATTCCAGTAGTTCACATCGGTGTTGAGGTACCACGGGTAGCCGAAGGTGCCGTTCAGGCCGGTGTAGCGGTAGGCCTCGACGCCGCCTGCGACGTACTCGTCGGCGAGCTTGGGGTCGGCCTTGAGGACGTCCAGCAGGAGGTCCTTCTTGGCCAGCGGGAAGGCGAAGTCCGGCGGGAGGTTGACCACGTCGGGCAGGCCGCCGGACGCGGCCTGGCTGAGGACCTTGTCGGAGTAGCCCTCGCCGGGCTGGTCGAGCCACTCGACCTCGACGCCGGGGTACTTCTTCTTGAAGCCGTCGAGGACGCCTTGGACGTAGTCGGTGAACTTCGGCTTGAGCGCCCAGGTCTGGATCGAGACCTTGCCCTTGACCTCGCCGGTGGCGGCCGCACTCGCCACGCTGTCGCTGTTCTTGCTTTCGCTGGAGCCGAGTCCGCAGCCGGTGAGTGCGGCCGCGGTGAACGCCGTCGTGGTCAGTGCCGCCCAGATTCTTCGCATGAGGGTCTCCCGGTCCTGGGGGTGGGTGGGGGATCGTGCCGAGCTCGGGGGGTGGTTTTGGGTCACGGGGGTGGTGCCGAGTTCCAGAACCTGTATTACTAAACCGGTCTAGCTATGCCAGGGACTATGCTCCCGCCTAAACTTGGATGTCAAGAGAGGAGTCGGGTTCTGTGGCCAGACCGACGATCGCCGACATCGCGCGCCAGGCCGGTGTCTCCAAGGGCGCGGTGTCCTTCGCGCTCAACGGCCGCCCCGGCGTGAGCGAGGCGACCAGGGCCCGGATCCTGCGGGTCGCCGAGGAGATGAACTGGCGCCCGCACAGCGCCGCGCGGGCCCTCGGCGGAGCCAGGGCCGACGCCGTCGGGCTGGTGATCGCCCGCCCGGCCCGCACCATCGGCGTCGAGCCGTTCTTCAGCCAACTGCTGTCCGGCCTCCAGGCGGTGCTCTCGGCCAGCTCCGTCGCGCTGCACCTGATGGTGGTCGAGGACACCGCCGCCGAGATCGAGGTCTACCGGCGCTGGGCCTCCGAGCACCGGGTCGACGGCTTCATCGTCGTCGACCTCCAGGTCCGCGACCCGCGGCTGCCGGTGCTGGACGAACTCGGCCTGCCCGCCGTCATCCTGGGCGGGCCCGGCAAGGGCGGCGGCCCGCTGCGGATCTGGGCCGACGACCGGGAGGCGATGCTCTCCATCGTCGACTACCTGGCCGCCATCGGGCACCACCGGATCGCCCACCTCGCCGGGCTGCCGCACTTCCAGCACACCCAGCGCCGGATCCGCGCGCTGCGCGACGCCTCCCGCCGGCTCGGGCTGGAGGAGGCCGTGTCGGTGCCCACCGACTTCAGCGACGCCGAGGGCGCCGCCGCCACCCGCACCCTGCTCTCCCGGCCCCGGCGGCCCACCGCGATCGTCTACGACAGCGACGTGATGGCCGTCGCGGGGCTCGGCGTGGCCGGGGAGATGGGCGTCGCGGTCCCCGCCGAACTGTCCATCGTCTCCTTCGACGACTCGGTGCTGGCCCGGATCGTCCACCCGCCGCTGACCGCGCTCAGCCGGGACACCTTCGCGCTCGGCGAGCAGGTCGCCCGCAGCCTGCTGGCGGCCCTCGACGAGGCCGGCTCCGGGCGCGACCTGCAGATGCCCACGCCGCGGCTGACCGTGCGCGAGTCCACCTCGCCGCCGGGGGCCGAGCCACCCGACGGGGTGGTTGCTGCGCGAGTCGTTGACAGCGCTCCTGAACCGGTTTAGGTTCGCTGCGCCGAGCGGCCTCCGCCCGGCGCGCACCCAGGCCCTGTCCGGCCCGCACCCTCCGCAGGCCCGCTCCCCCCGCGGGCCCGCCGCGTCGCCGCTGCGCAGGCCGCAGCGGCGACGCGGTCGCCCCGCCCCCGCGCGCACCGCCACGCCCACATGCACCCGGCCCGTCCACGCCGACGGCCCGCCCCCACCCACCTCCGCTCGATCGGAGCCACGCATGTCACGACGGATACCCCTGCTGCTCAGCGCCGCCCTCGCGGCCGCCGTGCTGGGCGCCGCCCCCGCCGCCCACGCCGGGCCGCAGGCGCCCACCACCCCGACCGCCAGTACGCCCGGCACCCCCGGCACCCAGCCCTACGCCTCGTACTGGTACCCCTCCACCATCCTCAACTGGGACCCGGCCACCGACCCGGACGCCCGCTTCAACCGCTCCAGCGTCCCGCTCCAGCCGCGCACCAGCGACCCCGCCCTCAAGGCCAACCCCAACGCCCGCACCGGCGAAGGGAAGGTCGCCTCCCTGGTCTCCTTCGGGCCCACCTCCAACAACCCCTCCCAGGGCTCCGCCGACCCCAACTACTACGCCTTCGGCTACTGGCAGTACGTCGACAAGCTGGTCTTCTGGGGCGGCTCGGCCGGCGAGGGCCTGATCCTCGCCCCCAACCCGACCGTCATCGACGCCGCCCACCGCAACGGCGTCAAGGTCTACGGCACCGTCTTCTTCCCGCCCGCCGCCTACGGCGGTCAGCTCCAGTGGCTCCGCGACTTCGTCCAGAAGTCCGGCAACAGCTACCCCGTCGCCGACAAGCTCGCCCAGGCCGCCCAGTACTACGGCTTCGACGGCTGGTTCATCAACCAGGAGACCGGCGGCGGGGATTCGGCCCTCGCCACCGAAGTGCGCAACCTCATGCAGTACAGCAAGGCCAAGAGCGGCACCGAGTTCATGTGGTACGACGCCATGACCACCTCCGGCTCGGTCAACTGGCAGAACGCCCTCACCTCCGCCAACTCCCCGTTCCTCCAGGACGGTTCGAAGCGCACCTCGGACTCGATGTTCCTGAACTTCAACTGGAGCTCCGGCGGCCTGAACTCCTCCCGCGCACTGGCCCGGCAACTCGGCCGCAGCGAGTACGACCTCTACTCCGGCATCGACACCGAGGCCAACGGCTACAACACCGGCGTCGACTGGAACTCCCTCTTCCCGGCCGGCCGGCCGCACACCACCTCGCTCGGCCTCTACCGGCCCGAATGGACCTGGAAGTCCGCCACCGACCGGGCCGACTTCTACGCCAAGGACGCCCGCTACTGGGTCGGCGCCAACAACGACCCGTCCAAGGCCAACCCCGCCGACAACTGGCCCGGCCTGGCCGGCTACGTCGCCGAGTCCTCGCCGATCACCGCCAAGCCCTTCGTCACCAACTTCAACACCGGGCAGGGGGACTTCTACAACTCCGCCGGCACCCGGGTCGCCACCGGCGGCTGGAACAACCTGTCCCTCCAGGACGTCCCGCCGACCTACCGGTGGATGGTCGACTCCAGCGGCAGCCGGCTCACCCCGTCCGTCGACTTCACCGACGCCTACCAGGGCGGCTCCTCGCTGCGCCTCACCGGCACCCTGGACGCCGCCAACACCGTGCGGCTGTACGAGACCAAACTGCCCGTCGCCGCGAACACCAAGCTGGACCTGGTGGTCAAGACCCCGGCCGCCGGGCCCACCAAGCTCAAGGCCGCGGTCTCCTTCACCGACGCGCCGAACAGCTTCACCACGATCGACGTCGGCGCCAACTCCGGTACCGGGTGGGAGCGGCACACCCTCGACCTCGCCCCGTACGCGGGCCGCACCATCGCCCAGCTCGCCCTCCGGGCCGACGGCACCGACCCCGCCTACGACGTGCGGATCGGCCAGATCTCCGTCCACGACGGCGAGGTGGGCGCCCCGGCGGGGCCCAGCGGCCTCACCGTCCTCGGCGCGAGCGACGTGACGGCGGGCTCCAGCCAGTCGCTGCGGCTCTCCTGGACGGCCGCGCCCGGCGGCGACGTCCACCACTACGAGGTGTACCGGCGCAACGCCGACGGCAGCCGGACCTTCCTCGGCGCGACCCCCAACGACGCGTACTACGTCGGGCGGCTCGACCGGGCCGGCACCGAGGACGCCACCACCCTCGACGTCGAGGCCGTCTCCACCACCTACGGCCGCTCCACCGCCGCCTCCACCACCGTCGGCTGGACGGGCACGCCGCCCGCGACCGGCGGCAACCTGGCGCTGAACCGCCCGGCCACCGCCTCCGGCCAGTGCAACGCCAACGAAGGCCCGGCCAAGGCCGTCAACGGCACCGTCAACGGCGGCACCGGCGACAAGTGGTGCAGCCTGAACAGCTCCAAGTGGCTTGAGGTGGACCTCGGTTCGGCCAAGCAGCTGTCCAAGTTCGTGGTCAAGCACGCGGGCGCGGGCGGCGAGAGCGCGGCCTTCAACACCCGCGACTTCTCGATCCAGGTCCGCTCGAACACCACCGACCCCTGGACGACGGTCGCCGACGTCACCGGCAACACCGCGGGCACCACCACCCACCCGGTGACCACCACCGCCCGCTACGTCCGGCTGGTCGTCACCAAGCCCACCCAGAACACCGACCCGGCCGCCCGCATCTACGAGTTCGAGGCCTGGGGCCAGTAGCCGGGCACGCCGGCAACTCCCGCCGGGCGCGCGGCAACCGACCCCGCGCCCGGCCCCCGTACCTGCACCGAAAGGACCCTCCCCGTGCCGGTCACCATCACCGCCGTCGAGAACACCGACCTCTTCACCGGTCCCGAGGAAGCCCCGCGCCAACTGCTGCGGGTCACCCTCGACGGCCCGGCCGCCCGGATCACCGTCAGCGGTCCGGGTGTGCGCGGCGAGGCGACCGGCACGGGGCTGGTCGAAGTCCCACTGGAGCTCACCGGCGCCCCCGAGCCGGGCACCAAACTCCCCGTCACCGTCGAGGCGGAGGGCGCCTGCGTGGACGCCCTGGTGGAGGTCGCCGAGCCCGGCTGGACGATGTTCCTGGTCTCGCACTTCCACTACGACCCGGTCTGGTGGAACACCCAGGCCGCCTACACCTCCCCCTGGGAACTGCTCTCCGCCGACGCCACCACCCGGCCCCTCTGGGAGCGCAACGGCTTCGCGCTCGTCGACGCGCACATGGACCTCGCGCTGCGGGACCCGGTGTACAAGTTCGTCCTCGCCGAAGTCGACTACCTCAAGCCGTACTTCGACCAGCACCCCGAGCGCCGCGAGACCCTGCGCACGCTGCTGGAGCGCGGCCAGGTCGAACTCGTCGGCGGCACCTACAACGAGCCCAACACCAACCTCACCGGCGCCGAGACCACCATCCGCAACCTCGTCTACGGCATCGGCTACCAGCGCGACATCCTCGGCGGCGACCCGCAGACCGCCTGGCAACTCGACGTGTTCGGGCACGACCCGCAGTTCCCCGGCCACCTCGCCGCGGCCGGCCTCACCGGCAGCGCCTGGGCCCGCGGCCCCTTCCACCAGTGGGGCCCGATCCAGAAGAACTTCCGCGAGGCCAAGGACGACGCCCGGGTGATGCAGTTCCCGAGCGAGTTCGAGTGGATCGCCCCCTCCGGCGAGGGCGTGCTCACCCACTACATGCCGCACCACTACTCGGCCGGCTGGTGGATGGACTCCTCCCCGGACCTCGCCACCGCCGAACAGGCCGTCTACGAGCTGTACCGCAAGCTCAAGCCCGTCGGCGCGACCAGGAACCTGCTGCTGCCCGTCGGCACCGACTACACCCCGCCCAACAAGTGGGTCACCGAGATCCACCGCTCCTGGGCCGCCAAGTACCTCTGGCCGCGCTTCGTCTGCGCCACCCCGCGCGACTTCCTCGACGCCGTCCGGGCCGAACTCGCCGCCACCGGCCGCCGGCCCAGCCCGCAGACCCGCGACATGAACCCGGTCTACACCGGCAAGGACGTCTCGTACATCGACACCAAGCAGGCCCAGCGGGCCGGCGAGGTCGCCGCCGCCGACGCCGAGAAGCTCGCCACCCTCGCCGCCGTCCACGGCCTCGGGCAGTACCCGACCGCCGCCCTCGACAAGGTCTGGCGCCAACTCGCCTACGGCGCCCACCACGACGCCATCACCGGCTCCGAGTCCGACCAGGTCTACCTCGACCTGCTCGGCGGCTGGCGCGAGGCGCACGACCTGGCGGCCGCCGTCCGGGACGAGGCGCTGGACGTGCTGACCGCGCGGATCTCCACCGCCGGCGTCGGCTCGGCCGCCGACGCAGGGTCGGCCGACTCGGCTGTGGTCGTCACCAACACGCTCTCCTTCGACCGGACCGACCTGGTCGTCGTCCAACTGCCCCCGCGGACCGGGGCGGTACGGGTGCTCGACGACCGGGGCGAGCCCGTGCCGAGCACCGTCGACCGGGGGGCCCTGCGCTTCCTCGCCGCCGACGTCCCCGCGCTCGGCTGGCGCACCTGGCGGCTGGTGGAGGGCCCGGCGGCGGAGCCCTGGACGGCGGCCGAGGGCGTGGTGATCAGCAACGACCGCTACCGGGTGAGCGCCGACCCCGTCCGTGGCGGCGGCCTGTCCTCCGTCCACGACCTGCTGCACGACCGGGAGTTGATCCAGGGCGGCCGGATCGGCAACGAACTGCGGGTCTACGAGGAGTACCCGCAGCACCCCGACTTCGGCGAGGGCCCCTGGCACCTGGTGCCCAGCGGGCCGGTGCGCGGCTCCGGCACGGCCCCGGCCGACGTGCGCCGCGAGACCGGCCCGCTCGGCGAGCGGCTGGTGATCGGCGGCACCGTCGACGGGATCCGCTACGAGCAGACCGTCACCCTGTGGCGCGGCCTCGACCGGGTCGACTGCCGGACCAGGGTCGTCGACTACTCCGGCGCCGACCGACTGCTGCGGCTGCGCTTCCCCGTCGACCTGCCCGGCGCGCTGCCGGTCAGCGAGGTCGCCGGCGCCGTCGTCGGGCGCGGCTTCGCCCTGCCCGACGTCGACTCCGCCGAGGCGCCGTGGACCTTGGACAACCCGGCCAACACCTGGTTCGGCCTCGGCGCCACCGCGCGCGCCGTCCTGTCCGATCCGGCCGGATCGCCGCTGGGGGAGCGGGCGTTGGGCGTTGCCGAGGTGGTCGTCCCGAGCCTGGACGACGCCGCCGACGCCCGCCCGCTGGTGGTCGCCCTCGCCCGGGTCGGCGTCACCGCCACCACCTCCGGCGCCGACTGGGCCCGGTACGGCTGGCTGGACGTCGACTCCAACCTGCCCGACTTCCGGATCGTCCTCGGCGGGCCGGAAGAGAACGACGCCGCCCGGGAGTTGATCGAGCGGGCCGGCGAGGAGTACGCGAGCGTCCTCAAGACGCACGGCGCGGTCTGGGTGCCCGCGCTCACCCCGCTCGCCGAGGTCTGGCAGCCCGGCGCCGACCTGCGGGACCTGCGGGCACTGCCCGCGCTGGTCGTCGCGGACGCCGCCGCGCTGGTCGCGGACCTCGCCGACGCCCGGATCAGCGCCGTCTGCCCGTCCGAGGTCGTGGACCAACTCGCCGACCACACCGTCGCGTTGCTCAGCTTCGGCCTGCCCGGCTTCGCGGTCGACACCACCGGAGCCCTGCACCTCTCGCTGATGCGCTCCTGCACCGGCTGGCCCTCCGGCGTCTGGATCGACCCGCCCCGGCGCACCCTGCCCGACGGCGCCTCCTTCCAACTCCAGCACTGGACGCACGAGTTCAGCTACGCACTGGTCGGCGGCCCGGGCGACTGGCGGAGCCAGACCCTGCCCGCCCAGGGCCAGGAGTTCAACCACCCGCTCTACGCCCGGATCGCGCCGCCGCAGGACGGCCCGCTGCCGGCCACCCTCTCCTGGCTGCGGATCGAACCGCAGCGCGAAGTCCTGCTCGGCGCGCTCAAGCCCGCCGGCAACCCGATCGCGCACGGATCGGCGGCGGTCGTCGGGCGTGAACTCGCCGTCCGGTTGGTCGAGTCGACCGGCCTCGGGCGTACGGCGGAACTCGGCGGCGCACTCGGGCTGAGCCACCTGCGGCCCGCCGACCTGCTGGAACGCCCCCTCGGCGAGGCCGTCGAGCGCGTCGACCTCGCCGGCTCGCAGATCGCCACCTTGCTCGCCGCCCCGGGCGTCGCCGCCGAACCCGGCGGCCCGGTCCTCGGCCCGGTCGCCGAACCCGCGCAGCCCGTCCACGCCCGCTACTGGCTGCACAACCGGGGCCCGGCGCCGCTCGGCTACCTGCCGGTCTCCGTCGGCGCCTCGCCCGGCCTGCTGCGGACGGACGGCGAGGCGGTCGAACTCTCCGTCGCCCTGTCCTCGCAGCTGCGCGACGCGGTGGTCGAGGGCACGGCCGTCGTCCTGCCGCCCGAGGGCTGGCAGACCAGCCTCGGCAGCCGCCCCTACCGGCTGGAGCCCGGCGGCCACCTGCGCTTCCCGGTCACCCTCACCCCGCCCGCCGAAGCGCTGCCCGGCCTGCACTTCGCCGCCGTCCGGATCGTGCACGACGGCCAGGAGATCGAGGACGTCGTGACCATCGCCGTCGGCGACCTCCCCGGCCTGCTGCCCGCCCCCGGCGACACCCCCGAGGACTGGACGATCGCCCAGGGCACCAAGGCCACCACCGGCCGCGACACCGGCCTGGACGTCGCCGTCTCCGAGGAGACCCTGCGCGTCACCCCGGGCGGCCGCACCACCCTCGGCCTCACCCTCACCAACCGCACCCGCGGCGAGATCCGCGGCGAACTGCAACTCGTCTCCCCCTGGGGCACCTGGGAGGCCATCGCCGACCCGGTCCGCGGCTTCACCGTGGCGGCCGGATCGTCCTCGACCGTGGACTTCGAGATCGCCGCCCCCGAATCCACCGACCCCGGCGCGTACTGGGCGCTGGCCAAGGTGATGTGGTTCGGCCGCTGCCAGTACGCCCCGACCGTCGCCCTGGAGGTGGAGGCATGACCCTCGGTCTGCTCGACGGCCGGCCGCTCCCGCGCACCGCCCTCGACCACCGCCTCGCCGCCCTCCGCACCGGCCCGCGTTCCACCGCCCTGCCTCAGTCCGGCAGTTCGGAGGGCCGCCAGCTCACCCGCTGGGTCGCCCAGGTGCTGCTGACCGAGGCGCTGTGCGAGGCGGTCGCCACCGAGCGCGACCTGCCCGTACGGTCCACCGGACCGGCGCGCCTGGACCAGCAGGCCGCCGTCGAACTCGGCTCCATCACCGCCGCCGCCTACGAGGGCAGCGCCGCCGTCCGGGCCGTCTACGCGGCGGTCACCGCCGACGTCGAACCCTCCGCCGCCGACGTCGCCCACTACCGCACCCTGACCACCCGCCCGCCGTCGTCCGTCTGGCACCTCGCCCTGCCCGACGGCGAGTTGGAGGCCGACCCCGACACCCTGCCCGCCGCCCTCGCCGAAGCCCTCCGCGAGGCCGCACCCGGTACCTGGGTCACCGCCGGCCCCTGGACGGCCGCCCTCCTCGCCGTCCGCACCACCCCGGAGGAGCGCGACCCCACCACCGACCTAACCGAAGCCGCCCGCCGCGCCGCCTTCGTCCGCTGGCTCGACCACGAGCGCGCCCAACGCCTCACCCTCGTCGAGGGATTGGAGCACCCCGGCGACCCGGCCCAACCCGACAACCACCACCGCCACTGAGGCGCCGCCCCCTCCGCCGATCTCGACGGTGGCCCCGTCGAGGTCGGCGAAGGGGGCCGGTGGCCAGGCTCAGCCGCCGCCCACGCCGCCGGTCGAACCGCCGTGCCCGTACCGGAAGTGGTTCCACGAGCGCCGGTCCGAGACCGAGGGCGGGGGCGGCGGTGCGGGGCGCTGGTGGTGGCTGACGTGCAGGTCCACCTCGACGGCGGGGGAGAGGGCCTCGCGCAGCTCGCGGTGGAGCGCAGTGGTGTCGGTGTCCTGGGGCAGGGGCCGCTGGGGGAGCTCGCCGCGCTCCAGCAGGACGGTCAGCGTGATGGTGACGGACCTCGGGCGCGGGTCGCCGTCGTACGGCTCCTCTGTGGAGTGGTCGATCCGGATCCGTCGCACCTCGGTGACCGGCATCGGCCGGTCCGCCCGGGCCCCCCGGACGAGGACAACAGTGGCCGGCTCGGCGGAGGGCGCGAAGCGCAGCCGGTGCACGGTACGGAAGACCAGGCGGACCATCAGCGCCCACCCGATGACCGCGCACGCCCCACCGGCGATCCCGGCCGCCGCCCACACCGGGCCCCATCCGGTGCCGGCGAACAGCATGCCGATGTCGAGGGGAAGGGAGAAGAGAGCACCGTACAGGAACAGCACCGGTGCCGCGATCACGCTCTGGAGCGCGGCCGTGAGGGCGTACCGGAGCGAGCCGCCCCGCTCCACGAGGACCAGGTCGAGCACGCCCGGGTTCGAACGATCCATCAGAACACGCCGCATGACGCAACGGTAGAAGTGCGCGGCGCGCTGCGGAAGTACAAGGCGCCGACCGGCCGGCCGCGAGCCGCTACGGGTCGCCCCGACTCGGCAGCCCCCGTCAGGCGATCTTGCACGGCACGTAGGCGTGCCCCAGCTGAACGGCCGCGCCCAGGCGGTGGTTTCCGTCCTGGATGCTGATGCCGCCCCCGTCGACCCGGATCTTGATCGGTTCGAGTGCGGCGCTGTTCTTCATGCCGGTGACGGCGGCGCCGAGCCGCTTCTCGACGAGCCCGCCCGCCACGGTCTGCGCACGGCCGCTGGCCTGCTGCAGCAACGCGACGCTCACCTCGACCAGTTGGCCCGAACGCACACCCTGCGCCTCGAAGTCCTGCAACTGGTCGATCTGCGCACCCTGGAAGGCCCCGGCGCCCGCCCGGACGTGGAAGCTGGTGTCCCGCTGCCGGGAGAAGTGGCCGCTCAGGTCCGCCTGCGCCTGCTCCGGACCGACCTCCATGTTGACGAGCTTGTAGTAGGTCTCCAGGTCGTCGTCGACCTTGATGTACCCGTAGCTGCCGTCCTCGTCGAAGATCACGCGCTCCTCGGAGCCCGCGAGTTGGTAGATCTTCTCGTAGTACTCCTTGGTCAGCTTCTCGTCCAGGACGAGCCGCAACCCCGGATAGTCCGGGTCGACGTGGGTGTGGTCGCCCTCCTCCCCGGCGGGCTTCGCCGCAGGGCGCCGCTGCACCGAGGGCCCGACGGCCTGCGTGCCGTGCGCGTGCGCCGCGTGCTCCGCCTCGGACTCCCGGGCGAGCGGCCGGGACAGCACCCGGGAGGCGTTGGCCTCGGCCTCGCGCTCGAAGCGGTCGGAGGGGTCGCTGACCCGCAGTCCCGTCCCGTCGTCGGTGCCCGCGACAGGGCCGCTGCGCTGCTGGATGACGTGGGTCAACTCGTGCGCGAGCGTGTGCTTGTCGCCCCCTCCGGCGCCGAGCACGATGTGGCTGCCCGAGGTGTACGCGCGGGCGCCGATCCCCGCCGCCGACTCCCGGGCGGTCGCACCCGTGTGCAGCCGGACATCGGAGAAGTCCGCACCCAGCCGCGTCTCCATCTCGCTCCGGATCCCGTCGGCCAAGGGCGTGCCGGCGCTCCTCAGCACCTCGTGGACGGCAGAACGCTGTACGTCGGCCGCGGCGTGCTCGTGCTGCTCCTGTTCCTGCTCCAGCATCCGGCTCACCGCGGCATTGCCCACGGCCCGCTGCATGGCGGTGAGCGCTGCCGGAGTCACCGCCCGGGCACCGGACGGCAGCCGGGCGGGAGCCGCGGGCCGACTGCTACGGCCCGGTCGTCGGTCGGCGGCAAACGCACTACCGGAGTCATGGGCACGCACAGGAAAGGCCCCTTCGAGGGATCGGCGACAGTCCCTCCCAGTCTGTTCGACCCCGCACCTCCGGCGGAAGGTACGCCAGGGCAACGTCCGATGTCCCCAGGGGCCACACCCGTCGTCAGCCGGCCGAGCTTGGACTGATGGCTTGGCTAGGCTGTCGGCATGATTCGCGCAGTGGTGTTCGACGTCGGCGAGTGCCTGGTGGACGAGACCCGGGAGTACGGCACCTGGGCGGATTGGCTGGGCGTGCCTCGGCACACCTTCGTGGCACAGTTCGGGGCGGTGATCGCCGAGGGGCGCGACTACCGCGAGGCCTTCCAGGTCTTCCGCCCCGGTTTCGACCTGTACGAGGAACGGGAGAAGCGGGCGGCGGCCGGTCAGCCCGAGACGTTCGGCGAGGAGGATCTGTATCCCGATGTCCGCCCGGCCCTGGCCCGGCTCCGGGCGGACGGCCTCTGGCTGGCCATCGCCGGAAACCAGACCGTGCGGGCCGGGGCGATCCTTCGCCGGCTGTTCTCCGCCGACGTCGACCTGATCGGCACGTCCGACGACTGGGGCGCGAGCAAGCCGGACCCCGCTTTCTTCGAACGAGTCGCCGCAGTGGTTCCGGCTGATCCGGGCGAGATCCTCTACGTCGGCGACCGCCTGGACAACGACGTCCTGCCCGCCGCCCGCGCGGGGATGCAGACCGCGCTGATCCGCCGGGGACCGTGGGGCTGGATTCAGCAGCACGACCCCGCAGTCGACCGCGCGACCCTCCGGATCGACTCGCTCGCCCAGCTGCCGGAGCTGATCGCGAAGGCTAACGCCGGAGCGAACTGAGCGTCGCGGACCACGAGTAGAGGCGGTCGTCGACCCGCCGCGCTCGCCCCGAGCGCGGCGGGCTGAACTGCTTCGGATACCGCGGTTTGTGTCGCCGTCGGACTTACGGGTGGTGCCGCGGCCGGGCCTGCACGGCGGCGGCCTGGTGTCGGCCCGTTGCTGCTGCGCGGCGGTGCGGACTGACCGGGCTACCGAAGGACGCGGACCATGACGGCGTAGAGCGGGGCGTCTTCGAACGGACGGTGCTCGCCGACCTTTTTGTATGCCCAGCGTTCGTACAGTGCCAGGACACGAGGGTGGGTGACGTCGACGTAGAGCACGGCCAGCGCCTCGGCCCGCTCGGACAGCAGTGCATTGTGTGTCTGCTCGGCGATGCCGAGCTTCCGCCAGTCGGGGCGCACCATGACCTCGGACACGGCGAACGTCGACGTGTCGGCGGGCGGCGGCATGTGGGGGCGCCACCACTCGCGGCCGTCTTCCAGCGGGGCGCCGTAGGAGTAGCCGACCGGCTCGTCGGCGTCGTAGGCCATGACACAGCTGTAGCCCGGCCGGGACGTCCAGTGCTTGGCGAACCAGGGGAAGCGCTGGACGAAGGGGTCGTCGGCTTGCTCCCGATAGGCGTCCGCGTGGACGTCGATGAGCAACTGCGTGTGGTCGGCGGGAATGCTGCCGGCCTCGTAGCGGCGGAGGGCTATCGTCACTGGGTGTCTCCCTGGGCGTGGACTCGGTCGGTCCACTCTCGCGTAGCCGCCGAGGTCGGTGCCAGGGTGATCAGGCCGCGGTGGAAGTCGCCGAGGAGAGTGCGCAGCCTCGGCGGAAGCGGGTCGGCGCCCATCAGGGCGTACACGCCGGTGGCGGTGACGATGGCCTGTTCGACTTCTCCTTGTCCGAGCTGGGCAAGCGCGAGGCGGGCGGTGGCGGACGCACGGTTGCGGCGGAACTGTGGGGGGATCCCGGCCAGGGCACGGTGTGATGCGCTCTCGGACTCTGCGCTGTCGTCGAGGTGCTGATGGACGACAGCACTCAGCGCGAACAGTTCGGCCGGCCCGTAGAAGTCGGTCCACGGCGGACGCTCGCGGCTGTCCGCGCGGCCCAGCGCATCACGGGCGTGTCCGAGGCAGCGCAGGGCGGCCTGCCGGTCGCCTGCGGTGGAGTGGGCGATCGCGGCGCGGGCGTGCGCGAGGGAGGCGAGGAACGGGTCGCGGCGGGTTGCCCCGGCGTCCTGGGCGGCTCGGGCGGCTGACAGGGCGGCCGACGGCCTGTTGCGTTGATAGCCCACCATGGAGAGGCAGTTGAAGACTCGCATTGCGGTCACGTGGTCGTTTCCGAGACCGGCGAGGCGCAGAGCCGTCTCGAAATACCGCTCGGCGTCGTCCAAGCGGCGGTCGTCGATGCAGGAGAACCCGGCCGTGGCGGTGTAGTCGGCGGCGAGGCTGTAGAGACGTCGTTGGACGCCGCCGCTGATCGTTTTGTCCACCTTGCTGAGTGCCTGATTGGCGCCGGTCCGCGCGGCCGCCCTCGCTGCGGGCGGTGGCGTAAATGCCGTCGCCGTTCACCCCCGGTGCCTCGATGGGAGGTGCCGCCGTTGCCGCCCGGCTCGTGTGGTGGGTGGTCATCGCTGCTGCCTTGGTGGCGGGATTCGCCGCAGGGCGTGACCGTTGATGGCCACCGGTTGGCGTGGCCGACCGGCCCGCCGAGCTGGTTGCTCGGCGGGCCGGGAGCACCGTCGAGGCGGCAGAGGGATTGGCGTTCAGACGATCTTGCAGGGGGCGTAGGCGTGGCCCAACTTGGTGGCCGCGCCCAGGCGGTGGTTTCCGTCCTGGATGCTGATGACGCCCCCGTCTCGACCGGGAGGGTCCGCCGGGCTGCCTGGGCCTCGGGCGTTGGTCGCCGTGCACCGGACGGTTCCGGCTGTCAGCCGGCGAGCGTGGCGTTGACGAGTGCCTTGATGTAGGGGAGGTCGTTGCCGGTGCCCGTCGGGTTGAGGGAGTACACCACGCGGTGTCGGAGGTCGCGGGTGGCGAAGACGCCGTTGTCCCAGCCGGGGCGGGAGCCGGTCTTGCCCCAGGCGTACTCGCCGTTCGGGAGTTGGTAGCGCATGAGCCCGCCGATGCTGTAGCAGGCCGTTTGGCCGACGCAGTTCGTGTTGTCGGCGGCGTTCGGCACGTTCGGCACCTCGAACACCAGCTTCTGCTGGGCGGGCGGGAGCAGGCGGCCCCGGAACAGCGCGGTGATGAAGTGGTCCAGGTCGGCGGCGGTGGAGACGATGCCTCCCTCGGCCCACGGGTACGGGCTCTGCTCGGTCACGTCCTGTCCGTCGAGGTACACCTCCGCGTGGGGCGAGGGGATGGTCGGGTCGTCGGCGGCGGGCAGGCTGGTGTGGCTCAGGTGCAGCGGCCGGATGATCCTGTGCTCCAGCTCGGTGGTGAGGGAGTGGCCGGTGACCTTCTCGACGATCAGCCCGAGGACCAGGGAGTTGAGCCCGTTGTACTGCTGCTCGGCAGGGGGTGCGGGCGGCACGTCGGTGGCTGTGGCGAACGAGGCACGCAGGAGGTCTTCGGGCGTCACGGACTTGAACTGCCATCCGGGTCCGTCGTCCGGGCCGGGAGTCCGGGCGGGCTTGGGCAGGCCGCTCGTGTGGTCGAGGAGCTGGCGCACGGTGACGCGGTCGTACGCCTCGGGCAGCACCTCGGGGACGTACTGCCGTGCCGGTGTGTCCAGGCCGATCCGGTGCTCGGCGACGAGTTGGAGAGCCACGGTGTTGGTGAACACCTTGGTGACGCTGCCGATCCGGAGGTAGGCGCCGGCGGTGACCGGGCCGGCGGTGGCGTCCACGCCGTCCTGCCTGATGAGCGCGCCCGCAACGACGGCGTCGGGCAGGTGGTCGAGGATGCCCTGGACGGTCGGGTTCACCAGCGCCGGGGCGTTGGAAGCAGGTGTGGCGGCGGCCGCCGGCAGAGCCGCGCCGGTGGTGAGGGCGGTGGCCAGGGCGAGGGTGGTGACGGCGAGACGGATGCTCATCGGGGTTTCTCCGGGGCGGCGTTGACGGACTTGTTGACCTCGTCAACTCTGCTGCGTCCAGCTGCCGTTGCCCATCGGTGATCACCCTGATAACAACCCTGGACTGTCCCTGGGGGCGATCAGACGATCTTTGTTCCTGTCGGGTTGCTCTTACCGGCCCGACGGAGCGCGGCGCTGGAACGTGACGGCGCCGCTCAGGGCAGCAGCGAGACCTGGTAGTGGGCGATGGACCAGTCGTCGGCCGACCGGCGCAGCAGGACGCCGAGGTTGACGGTGAGGGTGGGGCGGTCGGGGAAGGCGAAGTCGACGCCCAGGTACCCGAGCAGGAGGTCGTCGGTGAGGCGGCGGGTCTCCAGGACGTTGTAGGCGGCGGTCATGCCGGGCGGCTGGGAGGCGTAGTACTCGGCGATGCCGGTGCGCCCGACGGTGTACGGGTGGAGGCCCTGGAAGATCGCGTCCTCGGTGAAGCAGTCGGCGACCTGTTCGGGCTGGTGGGCGTCGACGGCGGCCTTCCAGCGGTCGAGGACGGCACGCAGGACGGTTTCGTCGTTCATCGGGCGCCCTCCGGGAGGCCGGGGTCGTTGGGGTGGGGGGAGAGCGGGGTGACGGTGTCCTGGCGCCAGACCCGTAGCGGCATGGAGGTGAGCACCTGCTCCAACCGCTCCTCGTCGGGGGCGTTGAACAGGCCCCAGGTGCGCCATTCGCCGGGGGCGAGTGGCGGGCGCCAGAGCCGCAACAGGACACCTTGGGCGGCGAGTTGGCCCGAGCGCCGCGCCTCGCGGGCCCGGATGTCGGCGATCGCCTCCTCGGTGGTTCCGTCCGGGACGGTGGTCACCATGTCGACCAGGAATTCCATCGGCGTCCTCTCGTACGGGTCTACCGGAGTATCGAGGGGCGCAGGCGCCGGGGGTGCGGAGGCACGCCGGTCACGGCCGGGCGTCGTGGCCGGCGCGCAGGCTGAGGACGGAGCCGGCCAGGAGCAGGCCGACCAGGGTCAGCAGCGGGGCCGTCCAGGAGCCGGTGGCGGTGTGGAGGGCGGCGGTGAGGGCGGGGCCGGTGGCGGCGAGGAGGTAGCCGCAGGTCTGGGCCATGGTGGAGAGCGCGGCGACGTGGTCGTGGTCGGTGCCCCGGCGGGCGAAGAGGACGGCGGCCAGGGCCTGGCCGCCGCCCATGCCGATGCCGAGGATGCCGGCCCAGAGCGGAGCGCCGGTGGCGGGGGCGAGTACGACGCCGAGCAGGCCGAGGACGCAGACGGCCACCACGGCGAGCAGGTGCGGCCGCTGGTCGGCGCGGGCGGCGGCGAGGACGGGGGCGAGGAAGCCGCCGATGGCGAGGCCGAGGATGAGGACGGCCTGGTCGGTGCCGGCGGCGGTGCGGCTGAGGCCGGCGTCGACCAGGATCGAGGGCAGCCAGGCGAGGGTGGCGTAGAAGACCAGGGTCTGGATGCCGAAGAAGGCGGTGAGGCTCCAGGCGAGCGCGGTGCGGCCGACGGGCCGGCGGTGCACCGGCGCGGCGGCGGCTGGTATCCGTCGTTCCACCCGCAGCTGTGGCGCCATGCCCGCCGCCGCGAGGACGGCCGGGAGGATGGCGAGGCCGATCGCGGCCCGCCAGGACCACGCGTCGGCGACCGGCGCGACCAGGGCGGCGACCACGGCCGACCCGGTGCCCATCGCGAGGGCGTAGACGCCCATCATGGTGCCGATCCGCCGGGGTGCGAAGCGGGCCCGGACGAACACCGGGATCAGCACGTTGACGACCGCCACCGCGATGCCCACCAGCACCGTCCCCGCGTAGAGCCCGGGCAGGCCCGCCGTGCGCAGCAGCGCTCCGGCGACGAGCAGCACGCTCGCCCAGAACAGCCCGCGCTCCTCGCCGATCCGCCGCCGGGCGAGGGCGCCGAGCGGTGCGAACAGGCCCATGCACAGCGGGGGCAGCAGCCCGAGCACGGTGACGGTGCCCTGGCCCCAGCCGGCGACTGGCGCGAGCGGTCCGACCTGCCCGAACGCGACCCGGGTGTTGAGGCTGAGCAGGATGAAGCCGACGACGAGCAGCGCGCCGGAGGCGGGGGCGGTGTGGCCGGGTGAGGTCCGGCTGGGGGCGGAGGCGGTGCTGAGCGGCATGAGCGGCGAACCCTTCGCTGCGGCAGGAAGTTAGGCTTGCCTAAGCTTTCACGCTCAAGTGCGCTTGAGTGCAACCCGCCGGCCGTGAACCGTGAAGGAGACGACGCGTGGAGCAGCTCTACTCGATCACCGAGGTCGCGAAGGCCTTCGGCCTCTCCGTCCCCGCCCTGCGCTACTACGAGGACTGCGGCCTGATCGCCCCCGCCGCCCGCCGCGGCCGGGTGCGCCAGTACGACCGGGCGGCCCTGGAACGCCTCGCCCTGGTCCAGCTCTGGCACGTGGACGGCATGATCCCGCTCGCCGGGACGGCCGCCGTGATGGCGAGCGAGCAGGCGGCGGAGCGGAAGGCGCTGCTGGCGGCGCAGCGGGACGAGATGACGGCCCGCGCCCGCCGTCTGGAGCGCGCCGCGGCCGTCCTGACCCACATGCTCGACTGCCACCGCGACCGCCCGCTGGACTGTCCGGTCACCCACGCGCACATCGACGCCCGCGTCGACGCCGCCCTCGCCGGCGAGGAGCTGGCCGACGACTTCCTCCCGCCCGCGACCGGGACCGGGACCGGTTAGCTCAGCACCGCCGGCGTCGGCCCGTCGGGTCGCACGGTGATGCTGTAGGCGGAGCCGGTCGGGACGGAGCGGAACCGCACGGTGTGGGCGGGCAGCAGGAGTTCGAGCAGCGCGGTGGTCTCGCGGACGGCGAACTGGGTGCCGAGGCAGGCGCGGGCGCCGAGGCCGAAGGGGAGGTACGCGCCGAGTTGGGCGGGGCGGGCGCCGGTGGCGGTGAAGCGGGCGGGGTCGAAGCGTTCGGGGTCGGGCCACAGGGCCGGGTCGCGGTGGGTGAGGTAGGGGCAGACCAGGACGTCGGTGCCGGCGGCGATGCGGTGGCCGTCGATCACGTCGTCCTCGACGGCGTGCCGGGGGAGCAGCCAGGCCGGGGGGTAGAGCCGCAGGGCCTCGCTGACCAGGGCCTGCGGGTCCGCGCCGCGCGCTTCGGGGTGGCGGTCGAGGAGGAGGAAGAGCCAGGTGAGGGTGGTGGCGGTGGTCTCGTGCCCGGCGACGAGCAGGGTGACGAGTTCGTCGCGGATCAACCGGTCGGTGTACTCGGGGTGTTGGGCCGCGGCGTCGAGCAGGACCCGCAGCACGCCGGGCTCCTCGACGTCGGTCGCCGAGCGGGCCGCGTCGATGGCGGCCAGCGCGACGGCGTCGATCCGGGCGAGGTCGGCGGCGACGGCGTCCCGGGCGTCCCCGGCGTCCGTGGGCAGGGTCGGCATGGCCGCCACCACCCGTTCCACGGAGCGGAGTTCATGGTCGGTGCGGTCGTCCAGCGGCAGCCCGGTGAGGGCCCGCCAGACGGTGTCGAGGGCGAATCCGCGCATCTCCTCGCCGAGGTCGAAGGTCTCGCCGGTGCGCGCGTACCCCTCCCAGCGGTCGGCTGTCCGGCGGGCGGCGGCGGCGATCCGCTGCTCGTAGCGGCGCATCCCGGTGCCGGTGAACTGGGACTGCAGCAGCCGCCGTTGACGTTTCCAGGCGTCTCCGGTGGCGGAGAGCACGCCGTCGCCGACCAGCATCCGCGCGCGGTGCGAGCGCTTGACGTAGCGGTCGGGGTGGCGGCCGAGCACGTGCTGTACGGCGGCCGGGTCGGTGACCAGCACGGTGGGCGTGGGGCCGAGCCGGAAGGCGGCGATGCCGCCGATGCCGCGCTGCGCCCGGGCGAGCAGGTCGATGAGGTCGGCCTCCTCGGTGCGCCACTGCTCGACGGCCTCGGCGGCCAGCTCCGGTACGGGGCGGGTGTCGGTGGTCACGGGTGTTCTCCTCGGGGCGGCTGACGGTCCGTCGGCTCCGACTCTACGGACTCCGGGCCAGGGCTGCGCCGAACGGGTTTCCCGGCCGGCCGCCGCCCGCGCGGCAGCCGGCACACCGTGTGCGAACCGGTACGGTGCGGCGGGGCCGGTCGGCCCCGGCTCGCTGCGCGGATGGGAGAACGCATGTCCGGGACCAGGCACCTCGAAGGCGGCGCGACGGGACGAGCGGCCCGATGGCTGGCAGGCGCCCTGCTCGTCCCGGCCCTCGCGGCCTGCTCCGGTGGAGGCGGTGGGGGAGGCGGCACCGCCACCGTCCCGACCGGCCAGGGTGGAGGCGGCTCGTCAGGTCAGAACGGCGGCTCGTCGGGCCAGAACGGCGGCTCGTCGGGCCAGAACGGCGGCCCGGGTGGGACGGAGGACGCGCGGACCAAGGGGGGCGGGGGCGGCGGGGGGTTCGCGGACGCGGGTGAGGTGTCGGCGTCCGCCACGGGTGTCGGGGTCTACGCCTCCGTGACGCTGCGGAGCACGTCCACCAAGACCTTCACGGCCGTCCTCAGCCAGGTCACCGACTGCTCGGAGGGTGCCGCGCCCGCGACGCCGCCGAGCAAGGAGGTCACCGTGACCGGGGGCCGCAGCGCGCCGCAGCAGTTCGTCCTGGCGACCGACAGCGCGACCGGGCGGCCGCTCTGTCTGACCGTGACCGTCGACGGCGAGAGCAGGTACATCAGGGCCGAGGGCCTGATCAAGGGCTCGGAGGGAGGCGGCGGCACCGGGACCCCGAACAGCGGCGGCACCGGGCTCCCGACCGGCGGAGGCGGCACCGGAACTCCCACCGGGAGCACACCCTGAGCGGGTGGACGGCGGGGGAGCCGGCCGACGGCGAACCGAAGCCGCCGGAGGCTCCCCGGTTCAACTGGGTCGGCTTCCTGGCCTCGGTCCTCGGCCCGACCACCTTCGTGACCGCGTTGGTCTTCTTCCTCGGTTTCGCCTACACCGACTCCTTCTACCACTACTTCGGGCTGGACGCCGCCACGCTCGGTTTCGGGACGCCGGACCTCCTGCTCCGGGGCTCCCCAGCGCTTTACCTCCCGGTCGGGGGCCTGCTCTTCGGGGTGCTGCTGGTCGCGCTCGCCTACCACCTCGCGACCAGGCGGGGCGCCTCGCGCTGGGTCCGCCCGGCCTGCGTGCTGATCGCGGCGGCCGTGGCCCCGTTGCTGGTCCTGGGCTTCCTCGCCGGCTTCGGGGCGATCGACCTCGGCCAGTACGCCGTCCCGCTGCTGATCGGCGGTGCCCTGCTGCTCGCCGTGCTGGCCCGGTTGTTGTTCGCGCGCGTCACCGGGAGCCCGTACCCGCTCCCGGGCGAGCGCGCGGCCGTCGTCGTGACCGTGGCGATCGTCGTGCTGTGCTCGTTCTGGGCGGCCACCGGGTACGCCCACGCGAAGGGGACGGAGGACGCCCGCCGGTTGAGTGCGCGGCTCTACCAGCGCCCGGCGATGATCGTGGACACCACGGAACGCCTCTACCTGGCCTGGCCCGCGGTGCAGGAGTACGCGTTGGCCGACGCCGGGCAGGGGCAGCGCTTCCGCTACCGCTACCACGGGTTCCGGCTGCTGGCGCAGTCCGGCGCCCGGATGGTCCTCATCCCGCGCGACTGGACCTGGGACACCGGCAACGTCCTGGTCCTGCCGCTCGACACCAACGTCCGGGTGACCTTCCACCCTGGGTGAGGCCCGGCTGAGGCCCGGTTGAGGCCCGGGGGTGCGTCCGGCGCACAGCTGCGCCGCGATCCGTCCCCCTCGACGGACCGCGGCGCAGCGGCTTACGGGGTGTCAGGCGGGTGCCCTACGGGTCACACGGCCTGCCACAGGGCGGGGACGATGGGCGGCTCCCAGCCGACCTGGGCGGTGTGACCCTGGATGCAGCGGTAGCTGACCCCGTTGTAGGTCACGACGTCGCCCGCCTGGTAGGTGGTGCCGGGCGTCCAGGTGCCGCCGGGGTTGGTCGGGCCGTTGCCCACGACCAGCGAGAAGCTGGTGCTGTGGGTGGCGGTGCCGGTGCCGGTGAGCGTGATGCTGTAGGTGCCGGCCGCCGTGTTCGCGGCGGTCGCGATGGTCAGCGAGGCCGAGGCGCCGGACTGCACCGAGGACGGGCTGAAGGAGACCGTCACGCCCGCCGGGGCGCCGGAGGCGGTCAGGTTGACCGTCTGGGCGGAGCCGGAGGTGGTGGCGGTGGAGACCGTCGCGGTGGCCGAGTCGCCGGGGTTGACGGTGGCGGTGGCCGGGTTCACCGCGAGGGAGAAGTCGTTGGCGGGGGTGGTGCCGCCGACGGAGGTCTTCCAGATGGTGTAGGCCACGCCGTCGGCGCTGCGGTTCAGCGCGGTCGGGTCGATGTTGCTGGTGGTGTCGCAGGACTGGTGGTAGCAGGAGTCGTACGAACGGCCCGCGCTGCCGCCCCACTTGGTCGCCTGGCCGGAGGTCTTGACGGCGTCGGCGCCGGCCGCGTAGCCGGAGGTGGGGATGCCGGCCTGCTGGAAGGAGTAGTCGTCCGAGCGGCCCTGGCCCTCGACGTTCTCCTCCGGCTGGAGGTTGAGGGAGTCCCAGTAGGCCTTCATCGGCGCGGAGGCGGCGGAGGTGATGTTGTTGATGAAGTAGCCGGCGTTGGGCGAGCCGACCATGTCGAAGTTGTAGTAGGACTTGATCGCGGAGCGCTGGGTGGAGCTCAGCTGGCCGACGTAGGACTGCGAGCCCTGGAGGCCCTGCTCCTCACCGGTCCACCAGGCGAACCGGACGTGCCGGGTCAGGGTGGGGTTCTGCTGGGCGAGGACGAGGGCGTTCTCCAGCAGGGTGGCCGAGCCGGAGCCGTTGTCGTTGATGCCGGGGCCGGCCGAGACGCTGTCCAGGTGGGCGCCGAACATGGTGACCTGGTCGGCGGGGCCGCCGGGCCAGTCGGCGATCAGGTTGTTGGACTGGTAGGTGCAGGAGGTGCAGGTCTGCTCGGTCACGGTGTAGCCGGCGGCCTGCAGCTTGCCCTTGATGTACGCCACGGACTGGCTGTGCCCGGCGCTGCCGGCCCGGCGGTTGCCGCCGTTCTGGTTGGCGATGGTGTTCAGCTGGGTCAGGTGGGCCTGGACCTTGGCGACGTCGATGTCGGGCGCGGGCCCGCCGGGGGTGCCCCCGCCGCCGACGGTCAGGGTGTACTGGGCGGTGTGGGTGGCCGCGCCGGCGGTGCCGGTGACGGTGATCACGTACGTCCCGGCCGGGGCGCCCGAGGAGGCCGACAGGGTCAGCGTCGCGGACGAACCCGTCTGCACGGAGGAGGGGTTGAGCGTCGCGGTGACCCCGGTCGGGGCGCCCGAGGCGGTCAGGTTGACGGTCTGCGCGGTGCCCGAGGTGACGGCGGTGGAGACCGTCGCCGTGGTCGAGGCGCCGGGCTGGACGGAACCGGAGGCCGGGCCGAGCGCGAGCGAGAAGTCGTTGTTGCCGGACGGGGTGCAGGTCGGGTCGCCGCTCTGCGCGGGCACGCTGATCGCGTCCCAGGCGGCCTTGGTCCGGTTGAAGTAGTTGCAGGTCGGGTCGAGGTTCTTGGCGGCGGTCAGGGTGGTGGTGCGGTACCGCTTGTAGGTCATGCCGCTGGTCTTGAGCAGCATGCCGCCGTAGAAGACCTGGCCGGCCTGCTTGACGCCGATGCCGGTGACCGAGGAGTTGTTGCAGGTGGGGCTGGACGGCTTGCCGCCGCCCGGGTTGGAGCCCATCGACAGGAGGTAGAACCAGTGGTTCAGCGGGCCGGCCGCCGCGTGCACCTCGGTGCTGGGGATGGAGGAGGAGTAGCAGTTCGGGTCGTTGTTGACCAGTGAGGGCTGGTAGAGGTTGCGGATCGGCCCCTGGCCGACCAGGTTGACCTGCCGGCCGACCTGGTAGTCGGGGTAGTCGTAGGGCGCGGGCTGGTTGGCGTACTCCTTGGTGAGCGCGCCGAAGATGTCGCCGGTGCCCTCGCCCAGGCCGTTCTCGTTGTTGGCGCCGCCGGGGGTGTACTGGTCGATGCCGTGGCCGAACTCGTGGCCGACGACGTCCTGGGCGGCGATCCACTCGTTGTTCTGGTTGTGGCCGATGGAGATGGAGCTGCCGTCCCAGTAGGCGTTGACGTCGTTGAGGCCGACCTTGACCGGCCAGCTGCCGCCGTTGCCGTTGTGGCCGTTGCGACCGAGCCAGTCGCGGAGCATGTCCCATTCCTTCTGGGCCGCCCACATGGCGTCGGCGCAGCCGGTCTCCTTGCTGGAGGGGTTGCCGGTGCCCCAGGAGTCGGAGGACTTGCTGAACACCTGGCCGCTGCTGTAGTCGGAGCAGGTCAGGCCGGGCCGGTTCGGGTCGCGCAGCGAGTACGAGCCGCCGGAGTTGGTGGTGCTGATGGTCAGCGGGCCGGGGCCGTTCCACTTGCTGTTGATGGTGCCGGCCCGGACATCGTCGTAGCTGTCGATCACCTCGCCGCTGGCGGCGTCCACGAAGACGTGCAACGTGCTCGGTGCGCTCTCGGTACGGCCCTTGAGGACGGTCTCCCAGGCGAGCCGGCTCGCGCCGTCCTTGACCCGGACGACCAGGCGGCGCTCGGCCACCGAGTCCACCGCGGCCAGCTTGGTGCGCGCGGTCTTCTCCGCGTTCGCCGCGCTGACCTGCGGGGTTATCGAGCCGCCGACCGGCCCGGTGGCGGCCGACTGGAGGCCGCGGACCTTGCCCTGGCCGTCGGCGAGCACCACGGCGTCGCCGCCGACCACCGGCAGGCCGCGGTAGCTGCGGTCGTACGCGACGGAGTAGAGGCCGCCGAGCCAGGGGGTGACGGCCCGGCGCTCGTAGGTCTCGCCGGGGCCCTTGGCCAGTGCGTCCAGGCCGGCGGCCGCGGCCGCGTCGGCGGCGTTGACGGCTGCCGCGAGGGCGCTGGGTGGTGCGGGAGAGGGGGTGGGCGCGGCGGTGGCCGGCCCGGCCGTGGCGGCGATCATGCCGGCCAGCACGGTCAGGGTGGTCGCCGTGGTCAGCAACCGTCCTGTGGAAACTCTGCGTTGCATCGAGGCTCCTAGCATGTGGGGGCCCTCGACCGCGGACGGCATGGCTGGTGGCGCACCGCAGGGCCGTGTCTGGGGGACGGCCGTGCGGGCCGTCCGCGTTCGGGTGCCGGAACCCTCACACGGCGTCATGCTCTGGTCAATGGCTGGTGCACGCGATGCATAGGGTTGGCAAATTCCGTCAAGCTGGGCTTTTGCCCGAGTGGTTGAGACCACCTCATGTACGGACCGGGTGTCATCGAGTACCGTCCTGATGGTCGGAAGGTTGGCGAGGGCCCGGGGGAAGCGACCGGAGGAGGCAGCCGTGCACCGGAACCGCGTGGCCGTGGCACCGGCGTCCGCACCTCCGTTCCCATCTCCGTCCCCACCCGTCGCCCCGCCCGCCCAGGAGCTCGGCGCCTGGCGGGACTTCGGCGCCCGGCTGCGCCACTGGCGGCGCCGGGCCGGCCTCACCCAGGCCCAACTCGGCGCCGGCATCGGCTACGACCACACCGCGGTGAGCAAGATCGAGCACGGCGCCCGCCGGGTCACCCCCCGGATCGCCGACCGGATCGACGAACTCCTCGGTGCGGGCGGTGACTTGCGGGCCGCCTGCCAGCGGGCCGAGACCGCCGAACTGCCCTCCCTGGCGCCCCTCGCGCCCGCCCTGCTGCGGCCCCCGCTGCCCACGGCGGCCGTGAACGGGCCCGGCGGCCCGGCCCGCTGGAGCGCCCCCGCCCAGCCGCCGCCCCGGCTGCCTGACTACGGCCTGCTCTGCCCGCTGCACGGCGCCGACGGCTGCGACGTCCCCGACCCGGTCGAACTCGCCGCGCTGCACGCCGAGTTCTGCGCCGCGAACCCGGCCGCCGCACCGCCCCTGGACGCCGCCACCGCACACGCCCTCACCGGGCTGCTCGCCGCCCACCTGCGTTCCGGCGAGGCCGGCGGCCTGCCGGGCCTGGCCGCCGCCGTCGAACGCACCTTGCAGGCCGTGCTCGCCCGGCTCGCCGCCGCCCCCGCCGCGCAGCGCCGCCCGCTCGCCCGGCTGGCCGCCGAGCACGCGCACGCCGCGGGCGCGCTGCGGATGCAGGACGGCCGCAACGCCACCGCGATGGCCTGCTTCGACCGCGCGCTCGCCTGGGCGGAGCTCGCCGGGGACCAGGCCACCCAGGTCGCCGCGTTGAGCGACATGAGCACCCTCGCCCGGATGGACGGCGACCCGGCCGCCGCCCTCGGCTACGCCCGGGAGACCGGCCGCGCCGCCCCCGGCCGGCACTGGGCCGGCGCGATGGGCCAGATCGGCCAGGCCCGTGCGCACGCCCTGACCGGCGACGTCCGGGCCACCATCCGGCACCTCGGCCGCGCCCGGCTGCACCTGGACCACATCGGCGCCCGGGACGAGGACGACGCGCCCTGGCTCTCCATCGCCTCGATGCGGCTGCGGGTGGAGTCCGGCGCGGCCGCCGCGCTGCGCGACCTCGCCGCGGTCGTCGACGACCCCCGGCTGGCCCGCCGTGCGCTGACCGCCGCCGAGACCGCGCTCGGCCTGCTCGGCCCGGCCCAGCTCCCCTCCAGCCGGCTCCTGTTCACCGTCCGGGTGGCGGACTGCCACGCCTGCGCGCACGACCCGCAGACGGCCGTCCAACTGCTCGGGCCCGCCCTGGAGACCGCCCCGGCGGCGGCCCTGCCGGCCCTGGTCGGGTACGAGCTGCGCGGCCTGCGCGACCGCCTCGCGGCGTACCGGCCGGACGCGGCGTGGCGGCTGGCGGAGCTGGCGGGATCCTGACGGGCGCCGCCGCCCGCGCTGCCCACCCCGCCCACGCCCGCGCTGCCCACCCCGCCCACGCCCGCGCGCCCGGTTCGCGCTCGCCCCGTGCCACCCGCGCCGCCCTCGCGGGACCGGTGGCCGGATCCGGGTCCGGACCGCACCCCGCCACAGGGGGGCGTGCGACCTCGCCCGGCGCGAAACCGGCCTCGCTGCGCTCCGGTTTCTCCAGTGCCTACGAACAAACGCGCCCCTTTCGCGCCGCCCTAGCGTCAACTTCGTGCGCGGATCTTCCTCCGATCGGGTTATTTATGGCGTTAACACGTCGAATGACTGCCGCAGCTGACCGCTCCCGCTAGAGTCTCTGACGTTTCCAGTCATTAGTTCGCGAATAACCAAGGGGGCGCGTGCTGTCCGCCATTGCACGCCGGCTCGCTCATCCGCTTCTGCTCCTGGGGGTGCTGTGCACGGCCGTCGCCACACTGCACTTCCACTGGGAGCCCGACCGGGTCTCCCCCCTCGTGCTGGTCGGCGTCCTCGGGTACCTGGCGGTACTGGAGCGGGTGATCCCGTACCGGACCGACTGGCATCCGAGCGGGCGTGAACTGCGCTGGTACACCGTGTACTTCGTGCTGAGCATGGTCGGCGGTGCGGTCGCGGTGGGGCTGGTGACGGCGCTGGTGCAGGTGCTCGGGGCGGCCCGTCCGGCGCTCCCGTTCGCCGTGGAGATCCCGCTCGCGCTGCTGGTCGGCTCGCTCGGCGACTACCTCGTCCACCGCTGGTCCCATCACAACCGGTGGCTCTGGCGCCTGCACGGCGTCCACCACGTGCCGGACAAGGTGAATGTCGCGAACAACGGCGTGAACCATATTCTCGACGTGTTCGTCGCGCAGTCCGTGGTGCAACTCTTGTTGTCGCTGATCGGCTTCTCGGCGGAATCCGTGTTCGTGGTCGGAATATTCATTCTTGCGCAGGGGTATTTCGTTCACGCGAACATCGACGTCCGCCTCGGGCTCCTCGGCCACCTGCTGGCCGGCCCCGAGCTCCACCGACTGCACCACAGCACCGACCTCGCTGAGGCCGGGCACTACGCCTCCGACCTCTCGCTGTGGGACCACGTGTTCGGCAGCTTCACCTGGCGCCCCGGCCGGGTGCCCACCGCCGTCGGCCTCGCCGATCCGGCCGCCTTCCCGGCCACCGGCGAAGTGGGCGCCACCCTGCTGCACCCCTGGCGCCAGGTGAAGGCCACCGAGCCGTCCGTCTGACCCTGCCCGCGAGGCCGCTCTTCCTCCGCCCGTGTCCGCGCCGCCACGCCATCACCCTCGGATTGGATCATGACCACCTCGCCCTTCGCCGTGCCCTGCGACCGGATCGCGATCACCGGCATCGGCTGCCGCCTGCCGGGACACGCCAACGACCACCGGACCTACTGGCGCAACCTCGTCGAGGGCCGGGACTGCCTCACCGCGACACCCGCCGACCGCTACGACACCGGCACGCTCGGCAGCCGCGACCGCTCCAAACCGGGCCGCCTGATCGGCGGCCGGGGCGGCTACATCGACGGGTTCGACACCTTCGACCCGGACTTCTTCGGCATCAGCCCGCGCGAGGCCGAGCACATGGACCCGCAGCAGCGCAAGCTCCTGGAGGTCAGCTGGGAGGCCCTGGAGGACGGCGGCCTGCGCCCCGGCGAGCTGGCCGGCCGCGACGTCGGCGTCTACATGGGGGCCTTCACCCTCGACTACAAGATCCTCCAGTTCGCCGACCTCGACTTCCGCACGCTCGCCGCGCACACCGCCACCGGCACCATGATGACGATGGTCTCCAACCGGATCTCGCACTGCTTCGACTTCCGCGGCCCCAGCGTCTCGATCGACACCGCCTGCAGCTCCTCCCTGGTCGCGGTGCACCTCGCCTGTCAGAGCCTGCTCCGCGGCGAGACCGAACTCGCCCTGGCGGGCGGCGCGTTGCTGCACATGGCGCCGCAGTACACGATCGCCGAGACCAAGGGAGGCTTCCTGTCCGCCGACGGCCGCTCACGCGCCTTCGACGCCTCCGCCGACGGCTACGTCCGGGCCGAGGGAGTCGGCGTGGTCGTCCTCAAGCGGCTGTCGGACGCGCTGCGCGACGGCGACCCGGTGCACGCCGTCATCCTCGGCAGCGGCGTCAACCAGGACGGGCGCACCAACGGCATCACCGTCCCCAGCGCGGACGCCCAGGTCACCCTGATCGAACGGGTCTGCGCCGAGGCCGGGGTGGTGCCCGGCAGCCTCCAGTACGTCGAGGCGCACGGCACCTCCACCCCGGTCGGCGACCCGATCGAGGCGGCCGCGCTCGGCCGGGTGCTGGGCGTCGGCCGCCGCCCGGGCGACCGCTGCTACGTCGGCTCGGTGAAGACCAACATCGGGCACACCGAGGCCGCCGCCGGCGTCGCCGGGCTGATCAAGACCGCCCTCGCCCTCAAGCACCGGCGGATCCCGCCGCACCTCAACCTGGAACGGCCCAACCCCGGCATCGACCTGGCCGCGCTGCCCTTCGACATCCCGACCGCCCCGGTCGACTGGCCCGAGCACGACGGGCCGGCCCGGGCCGGCGTCAACTCCTTCGGCTTCGGCGGCACCAACGCGCACGTCCTGCTGGAGGAGGCGCCGAGCGCCGGGCCCGCCGCCCCGGCCCCGCAGCCGGCCTGCACCGTGCTGCCGCTGAGCGCCAAGGACGCCGCCGGACTGCCCGAACTCGCCGCCGGAATCCGCCGGGAGCTCGCCGCCGGGGTGCCGCTCGCCGACCTCGGCCACACCCTGGCGCACCGGCGCCAGCACCTGCCCGAGCGGCTCGCGGTGGTCTACTCCACGCAGGACGACCTGGACGAGGCGCTGGCCGCCCACGAGCGCGGCGAGGCGCACCCCAGGGTGCTCCAGGGCCGCGCCCGGGAGCGCCAACAGCGCCGCCTGGCCTGGGTGTTCACCGGCATGGGCCCGCAGTGGTGGGGCATGGGCCGGGGCCTGTACGAGAACGAACCGGTCTACCGGGCGGCCGTCCAGGCCTGCGACCGGGAGATCCGCGAGCAGGCCGGCTGGTCCCTGCTCGACGAACTGCACCGCGACGAGGCCGACTCCCGGATGGCCGAGACCTGGCTCGCCCAGCCCGCCAACTTCGCCGTCCAGCTGGGCCTGTCCGCGCTCTGGCGCAGCCACGGCCTGCGCCCCGACGCGGTGGTCGGGCACAGCACCGGCGAGGTCGCCGCCTTCCACGAGGCCGGGGTGTACGACCTGGCCGACGCCGTCCGGGTGGTGCTCGCCCGCAGCCGCCTCCAGCAGCGGCTGGCCGGCACCGGCACCATGCTCGCCGTCGGCCTCCCGGAGGCCGAGGCGGAGCGCCGGATCCGCCCGTACCGCGCCCGGGTCTCGCTGGCGGCCGTCAACAGCCCCTCCGCCGTGACCCTGGCCGGCGACACCGACGCGCTGCGCGAACTCGCCGAGGACCTGCGCGGCCAGGAGGTGTTCACCCGCTTCCTGGAGGTCGAAGTCCCGTACCACAGCGTGCGGATGGACCCGATCCGGGACGAGCTGACCGCCGCGCTCGCCGCGCTCAAGCCCAACGAGGCCCGGCTGCCGCTCTACCTCACCGCCCGCGAGGGCCTCGCCCGCGGCCCCGAACTCGACGCCGGGTACTGGTGGCACAACGTCCGCAACCCGGTGCGCTTCCGCGCCGCCGTCGAACGGATGGCCCAGGACGGGCACGGCCTGTTCCTGGAAATCGGCCCGCACCCGGTGCTCGGCCACGCGATCCGCGAGTGCGTCGACGGCGCGCACGCCCTGGCGTCCATCCGCCGGCACGCCGACGAGCCCGCCTGCTTCACCCGGTCGCTCGCCGAACTGCACACCCTGGGCGTCGAACCGGACTGGCGCGCACTGCACCCGGCCGGCCGGCCGGTGCCGCTGCCCGGCTACCCGTGGCGGCGCGACCGGTACTGGGTCGAGCCGAGCGCCGTCCGGCAGGTCCGGCTCGGCGAGGTCGACCACCCGCTGCTCGGCCGCCGCACCGCGAGCGCCCAACCCGCCTGGACCACCGCACTCGACCCCGAGCGGCTGCCCTACCTGGCCGACCACCGGATCGAGGGCCAGGTGGTCTTCCCGGCGGCCGGGTACCTGGAGATGGCCGCCCAGGCCGTCCGCGCCCTCACCGGCGGCACCGAGGTGGTGCTCGCCGAGATCGAGCTGAACCGGGCCCTGTTCCTCTCCGACACCGAGCCCACCCCCGTCCAGCTCGGCTACGCCCCGGAGGACGCCCGCTTCACCATCGCCTCCACCCCGGCCGGCGGCGAACCGGTGGTGCACGCCGGCGGCCGGGTCCGCACCGGCCAGCGCCGCGCCCACGGGCCGGCGCTGGACGCCGAGGCGATCCGCTCGCGCGGACAGCGCTTCGACGGCCCCGACTGCTACCGGCTCCTGGCCGCCCGCGGCTACGACTACGGGCCCGCCTTCCAGGCCGTCCAGGAGGTGTGGGCGAGCCCCGGCGAGGCACTGGCCCGGATCAGCCCGACCGACCGGCTCGGCCCCGAGGCGGCCGACCACCAACTGCACCCGGTGCTGCTCGACGCCTGCTTCCAGACCCTGCTGGCCACCCGGCTGCTCACCCCCGAGGACGGCGGCGTCCGGCTGCCGGTGTCCATCGAGGAGGTCCGGCTCGACCAGGTCGGCGACCGGCCGCTGTGGGCGCACGCCACCGTCACCCGCGAGGGCGGCGGCGAACTCGTCGGCGACCTCGCCCTGTACACCGAGGACGGCACCCCGGTCGGCCGGATCACCGGCTTCCGGGTCGCCGACGTCGCGCAGGCCCCCGCCTCGGTCGGCCTCGCCACCATTGACGGCTGGCTCACCGAACTCGCCTGGACGGACGCCCCGGTCGCGCCCGCCGACCAGGACCTCGGCGACCTACTGCTGTTCGCCGACGCCGGCGGCCTCGCCGAACGCCTCGCCGCGCTGGCCGCCGAACGCGGCGCCCGCTGCCACCTGGTCCGGCCCGGCACCGGCTACCGGTCCGGCGACGGGCGCTCGACCGTGCGCCCGGACTCCGCCGAGGACCTCACCCGGCTCCTCACCGACCTCGGCCCCGGCTACCGCACCGTCGTCCAGCTGTGGAACCTCGACCAGCCCGCCCTCGACACCACCACGGCCGACCGGCTCGGCCAGCTCGCCACCCTCGGCGGCTACGCGCTGATCGCCCTCGCCCAGGCCCTTCCCGCCGCCCTCCCGGACGCCCGGCTGCACATCGTCACCCGGGGCACCCAGGCCGCCGACCCCGCCGACCGGGTCGAGCCGCTCGGCGCACCCGCCTGGGGCATCGGACGGGTGCTCTGGCAGCAGGAACTCGTCGCCCAGCGCGGCACCCTGATCGACCTCGACCCCGCCGCCGACCCGCTCGACCAGGCCGAGGCGCTGCTCGCCGAACTCGCCTCCCGGGACGAGCAGGAGATCGCGCTGCGGGCCGGCCACCGCCGCACCAGCCGGCTCCGCCAGGCCGAGGGCCTCACCCGCCCGCTGCCGCCGGTCCTGCGCCCCGACGGCAGCTACCTGGTCACCGGCGCGTTCGGCGCGCTCGGCCGGCTGCTCTGCCGCACCCTGGTCCGGCGCGGCGCCCGGCGGCTGATCCTGGTCGGCCGCACCGCGCTGCCCGAGCGCGACCAGTGGTACCGGACCGACCCCGCCAGCCCGGCCGGGGAGCGGATCGCCTTCCTGCGCGAACTCCAGGCGCTCGGCGCCGAACCGCTGCTCGCCCCGGTCGACGTCACCGACGAGACCGCCCTCGCCGCCTGGCTCGCCGACTACCGGCAGCGCCAACGCCCGCCCATCCGCGGGGTGTTCCACCTCGCCGGGCAGGTCAAGGACGTGCTGGTGCCGCAGATGGACCGGGCCGCCTTCGACGCCGGATACGCCCCGAAGGTGGTCGGCGGCCACCTGCTGCACCGGCTGCTGCGCGACGAACCGCTCGACCACTTCGTGCTGTTCGCCTCCGTCGCCTCGCTGCTCACCACCGCCGGGCAGACCAACTACGCGGCCGGCAACGCCTTCCTGGACGCCCTCGCCCACCACCGCCGGGCCGCCGGCCTGCCCGCGCTCAGCCTCGACTGGGGCCCCTGGGCCACCGGCATGATCGAGGAACTGGGCCTGGTCGCCCACTACCGCGACGCCCGCGGCATGAGCTCGCTCCCGCCGGACGCCGGCACGGCCGTGCTGGAACGCGTCCTCGGCCAGGACCGCGCCCAGCTGCTGGTCGCCACCGTGGTCGACTGGCCGACCTTCCTCGCCTGGTACCCCGCGCCGCCGCCGCTGGTCGCCGACCTGGCCGCCAGCGCCGCCGAGCAGGCCCCGGCCGAGACCGGCGGCTTCCTGGACGCCTACCGCACGGCGGATCCGCCGACCCGGCACCGGCTCGTCACCGAGCGGTTCACCGCCGCCGCCGCGGCCGTGCTGCGGATCGGCGCCGAGCGGATCGCCCCGGACACCAGACTCGGCGCGCACGGCCTGGACTCGCTGCTCGCGATGGAGCTGCGCGCCCGGGTGCACGGCGAACTGGGCGTCGCCCTGCCGGTGGTGGCGCTGCTCAGCAACGGCACCGTCGGCGACCTGGTCGACCTGCTCGTCGCCGGCCTGGCCGAGCGGCTCGACGCCGAGGGCGGCCCCGAGCAGGCCGAGGTCGAGCTGCACACCGACGAGGCCCGCTACCCGCTCACCCACAACCAGCAGGCGCTGTGGTTCCTGCGCCAGCTGCACCCGGACGGTTTCGCCTACAACATCGGCGGCGCGGTGGAGGTGCGCGCCGAGCTCGACCCCGAGCTGGTCTTCGCCGCCTTCCGCGCGCTGGTCGCCCGGCACCCCGGGCTGCGGGCCGCCTTCACCGCGGAGGAGGGCCGGCCGGTCCAGCGGATCCGCCCGGAGGCGGTGGCCGACACCGGACTGTTCGACGTCGAGGGCCGCCCCTGGGAGGAGATCCACGCGCTGATCGTCGCCGAGTACCGGCGGCCGTACGACCTCGCGAACGACCCGCTGGTCAGGCTGCGGCTGTTCCGGCGCGGACCGGACCGCTGGGTCCTGATGAAGGCCGTCCACCACATCGTCTCGGACGCGATCTCCACCTTCACCTTCATCGAGGAGCTGTTCGAGGTCTACGAGGCGCTGCGCCAGGGCCGCACCCCCGAACTCCCCGCCGTGGCCGCCCGCTACCTCGACTTCCTCAACCACCAGAACCGCTTCCTGGCCGGCCCCGACGCCCGGCGGATGCTCGACTACTGGCGCGGCCACCTGCCGGCCGAGATGCCCGTCCTCGCCCTGCCCACCGACCGGCCCCGGCCGGCCGTGCAGACCCACAACGGCGCCTCGGCGTTCTTCCGGCTCGACGCCGACCTGACCGCCCGCGTCCACGAGCTGGCCCGCGCGCACCACGCCACCCCGTTCATGGTGCTGCTGAGCGCCTACTACCTGCTGCTGCACCGCTGGTCGGGCCAGCAGGACATCGTGGTCGGCAGCCCCGTCACCGGCCGCACCCAGGAGGAGTTCGCCTCCGTCTACGGCTACTTCGTCAACCCGCTGCCGCTGCACGTCAGTTTGGCCGGGGAGCCGACCGTGGCCGAGCTGCTGGCCCGGGTGCGGGAGAGCGTGCTCGGCGGCCTGGACAACCAGGAGTACCCGTTCCCGCTGCTGGTCGAGCAGTTGGGGCTCCAGCACGACCCCAGCCGCTCGGCGGTGTTCCAGGCGATGTTCATCCTGCTCACCCACAAGGTCGCCGTGGAACGCTTCGGCTACCGCCTGGAGTACATCGAACTCCCCGAGGAGGAAGGACAGTTCGACATGACGCTGTCCGCCTACGAGGACCGCGGGGACGGCTGCTTCCACTGCGTGTTCAAGTACAACTCCGACCTCTTCGACGCCGCCACCGTCGAGCGGCTGGCCGCGCACTACCGCAACCTGCTGGACGCCATGACCAGCGCCGGCACCGACCGCCCGGTCGGCCGGCTGCGGATGCTCGACGAGGCCGAACGCCGCCGCATCCTCACCGGCTTCAGCGGCGCCGACCGGCGGGCCGACCACGACACCCCGGTGCCCGAACTCGTCGCCAAGGCCGCCGCCGAACACCCCGAGGCCGTCGCCGTCACCTCCCCCCGCCCGGACGGCGTCCGCCGCCTCACCTACGGCGAGCTCGACCGGCGGGCGCAGCGGACGGCCCTGCGGCTGCGCGAACTGGGCGTCGGCGAAGGCTCGGTGGTCGCGGTCTGCCTGGACAAGTCACCCGAGCTGATCGTCGTCCTGCTGGCGATCTGGCGGGCCGGCGCCGCCTACCTGCCGCTCGACCCCGGCCACCCGGCCGACCGGCTCGCCTACCAGGTGACCGACGCCGGAGCCGCCCTCGTCGTGGTCGCCGAACGGAACCCGTTCGGCACCGAAGCGCCCGTCCGCCCCGTCACCCTGGACGAACTCGACCGGCCGGCCGCCGAGAGCGGCCCGCTGCCCGCCGCCGACCCGGACCGCCCCGCCTACGTCATCCACACCTCCGGCTCCACCGGCCGCCCGAAGGCCGTACGGGTCGACCACCGCAACCTCGCCGCCGTCACCGCGGGCTGGCGCGCCGAGTACCGCCTCGACACCGAGGCCCGGGTGCACCTCCAGATGGCCGGGACCGCCTTCGACGTGTTCTCCGGCGACCTCGCCCGGGCGCTGAGCACCGGCGGCACCCTCGTCCTGGTCGACCGCGACCTGCTGTTCGACACCGCCCGGCTGTACCGCACCATGCGCGAGGAGGCCGTCGACTGCGGCGAGTTCGTGCCCGCCGTCGCCCGCGGCCTGCTGGCCCACTGCGAACGCGAGGGCCTGCGGCTGGACTTCCTGCGGCTGCTGGTCGTCGGCTCCGACTCCTGGAAGGCCGCCGAGCACCGGAGGCTGCGCGCCCTGTGCGGGCCGGATACCCGGCTGGTCAACTCCTACGGCCTGACCGAGGCCACCATCGACACCAGCTACTACGAGGGCGGCGCGGACGCCCTGGAGCCCGGCCGGATGGTGCCGATCGGCCGGCCCTTCCCCAACAGCGCGCTGTACATCCTCGACCACTACGGCGAGCCGGTACCGCCCGGAGTGCCCGGCGAGCTGTGGATCGGCGGCGCCGGTGTCGCCGCCGGCTACCCGAACGACCCGGAGCAGACCACCCGGCGCTTCACCACCCTGGAGCTCGACGGCCCGCCCGTCCGGCTCTACCGCACCGGCGACCTCGGCCACTGGGACGCCCACGGCACCGCCCACCTGCTCGGGAGGATCGACAACCAGGTCAAGGTGCGCGGCCACCGGATCGAGATCGGCGAGATCGAGGCCCACCTCACCGCCCGCCACGAACTCGCCCAGGCCTGCGTGACGGTCCGTCGGGACGCCACCGGCGAAGCCGTGCTGGCCGCCTACCTGGTCCCCGCCGAGGGGACCACCCTGGACCGCCGGGAACTGCGCCGCCACCTGGCCGAGCACCTGCCCACCGTGATGATCCCGTCCCACCTCACCGAACTGCCCGCCCTGCCGCTCACCCCCAACGGCAAGGTCGACCTGGCCGCCCTGCCCGAGCCCCGGATCGACACCGGCGACGCGCAGCACGAACCGCCCGTCACCCTCTACGAGATCCGCACCGCCGAGCACTGGAGCAACCTGCTCGGCGTGGCGGAGGTCGGCCTCCAGCACGACTTCTTCGAACTCGGCGGCAGCTCCATCCGGCTGATCGAGCTGATCCACCACCTGCAGACCGAGTTCAACATCAGCATCCCGGTCGGCCTGCTCTTCAAGGTCACCACCCTGCACGGGATGGCCCGCACGCTGGAGCAGATCATCACCGGCGAAGTCGCCGGCGGCCAGCCGTACCTCTGGTTCAACCCCGGGGCGCCCGAAGGGCGGACGGTGTTCTGCTTCCCGCCGGCCGGCGGCCACGGCCTGGTCTACCGCCAGCTCGCCGCCCACCTGCCCGACCACCGGCTCGCCGCCTTCAACTACCTCGCCGGCGACGACAAGACCGCCCGCTACGCCGACCTGGTCGAGGAGCTGGAGGAGTCGGGGCCGTACGTCCTGCTCGGCTACTCGCTCGGCGGCAACCTCGCCTTCGAGGTGGCCCGGGAGCTCGAACGCCGAGGCCGTACGGTCAGTTCCGTCCTGGTGGTGGACTCCTACCGGATCCCCGAGCCCTTCGAGCTCGGCGAGGAGCACCTGGCCGTCTTCGAGCGCGAACTCCACGAGCACCTGCACCGGCACACCGGCTCCCGGATCGTCGCCCAGGAGACCCTCGAACAGGCCCGGGACTACCTGGCGTTCTGCAGCCGAACCCCCAACCTGGGCGTCCTGAAGGCCCCGCTCAACGTCGTCTGCGAACGGGACCGGCTGGCGCTGCACGCGGGCGGCGAGCACGGCTCCTGGCACGGCGCCTCCAGCGCCGGCACCGCCGTCCACTCCGGCCACGGCAGCCACGCCGAGATGCTCGACGCCGAATTCGCCGCCCGCAACGCCGAACTGGCGGGCGCCATCCTGGCCGGAGGCACCGCCGATGGCCGGGCCTGAGCGCGGACCGGACTGGTCGAGCCGGGAGCGGGCCCCCGGGGGCCCGCCCCGGGTCATCGTGATCGGCGCGGGCATCGGCGGGCTCTCCACCGGCTGCTACGCGCAGATGAGCGGGCTGGAGACCCGGATCTTCGAGAAGCACGTGCTGCCCGGCGGCTGCTGCACCGCGTGGTCCCGGCACGGCTACCTGTTCGACTACTGCATCGACTGGCTGATCGGCACCGCCGAGGGCACCGGCGCGAACCAGGTGTGGCGCGAACTCGGCGCCCTCGACGGCAAGTCGATCACCCGCTTCGACGTCTTCAACCGCGTCGTCGACGAACACGGCCGCGCCGTCACCTTCTACGGGGACCCGGACCGGCTGGAACGGCACCTGCTGGCCACTGCCCCCGGCGACGCCAAGTCGATCCGGGCCTTCTGCCGGGACCTGCGCCGCTTCGCCGCCATCGACCTGCCCTGGGACCTCACCCCGCCGCCGCTGCGCGGCCCGGCCGAGCGGCTGCGCACCCTGCGCACCGTGCTGCCCGCGTTCCGGCTCTTCTGGCGGACCGCGACGACCCCGATGAGCGGCTTCGCCGAGCGCTTCCAGGACCCCCTGCTGCGGCGGGCACTGCCCAACATGTTCCTCCAGGAACCGGCCGGCTTCCCGCTGCTGCCGTACCTGTACACCTTGGCCGCCGCGCACAACGGCAACGCGGGCTTCCCGCAGGGCGGTTCGCTCGGGCTGGCCCGCTCGGTGGAGGAGCGCTACACCTCGCTCGGCGGGGTGATCGGCTACCGCTGCCGGGTGGAGCGGATCCTGGTCGAGGGGGACCGCGCCGTCGGCGTCCAACTCCGGGACGGCTCCCGGCACTTCGCCGACCACGTGGTGGCCGCCTGCGACGGGCCGACGGTGCTCGATCGGCTCCTCGAAGGCCGCTGGTCCAGCCCCGCCACCGACCGGCTGTACGGCGAGCTGCTGGACAAGCCCGGCAACCTGTACCCGGCCGTGGTCTCGGCCTTCGTCGGCGTGGACGGCCCGCTGCCCGAGGGCGAACCGCACAGCACCACCTACCTGCTGCCCCCCGAGCAGGGCGCCCGGCTGCCCGGCTCGCTCCAGCGCAGCCTGGTCGTCCAGATGCGCTCGGACTACGCGGAGGGCTTCGCGCCGCCCGGCAAGTCGGTGCTGCACTGCACCTACTTCAGCGACTACCGCTCCTGGAAGGACCTGCGGGTCAGCGACCGCCGCGCCTACCGGGCGCGCAAGCAGGAAGTCGCCGCGTTCGTCCGGGAGTTCCTGGAGCGGACGTACCCGGGGCTCGGCCGCCGGATCGAACTCGTGGACGTCGCCTCCCCGGTGACCACCGAGCGGTTCACCGGCAACACCTACGGCAGCATCCTCGCCTGGCAGGCCTTCTCCGAGGCCGAGGACGCCGCCAACCGGCTGGTCAACCGGGACCGGATGCGGCTGCCCGGGCTGCGCGGCTTCTCGATGGCCGGCCAGTGGGCCGGCCTCGGCGGTCTGATCCGCGCCGCCACCAGCGGCCGGTACGCCGCGCAGTACCTCTGCCGGGAGCTCGGCCGGCCGTTCCGGGCCTGGCCCAGTGACAACCAGGAACCTTGGCACGCAGGCAAGTTGGGCAAACTGCCGCAACTCGACCGGGCCACCGTGGGAGTGCCGGAATGACCGGAACGAGTACCAGCAGGCAGACCATGGTGATCGTCGGGGGCGGGCTGGGCGGCCTGTCGACCGGCTGCTACGCGCAGATGAACGGCTACCGCACCACCGTCCTGGAGATGCACGAACTCCCCGGCGGCTGCTGCACGGCCTGGGACCGCGGCGAGTTCACCTTCGACTGCTGCGTGAGCTGGCTGCTCGGCAGCGGCCCGGGCAACGAGATGCACCAGATCTGGCTCGAACTCGGCGCGCTGCAGGGCAAGGTGATGCGCAACTTCGACGTCTTCAACGTGGTGCGCACCCGGGACGGCCGCGCCGTCTACTTCTACTCCGACCCCGACCGCCTCGAAGCGCACCTGCTCGACCTCGCCCCGGAGGACGCCCGGCGGATCCGGCAGTTCTGCGAAGGGCTGCGCAAGTTCCGCCGCGCCCTCGTCCGTTACCCCTTCCTCAAGCCGGTCGGACTGATGGGCCGGGCCGAGCGCTGGCGGATGCTCGCCTCCTTCCTGCCGTACTTCAACGTCATCCGGCGCTCGATCACGGTGCTGATGAGCGACTACTCGGCGCGCTTCCGGAGCCCGCTGCTGCGCGAGGCGTTCAACTTCATCCTCTACGAGAAGCACCCCAACTTCCCGGTTCTGCCCACCTACTTCCAACTCGCCTCGCACGCCGGGCAGTCGGCCGGGGTGCCGGAGGGCGGCTCGCTCGGGCTGGCCCAGTCGATCGAGCAGCGCTACCGGCGGCTCGGCGGCGAGATCAGCTACAACACCAAGGTGGCCGAGATCCTGGTCGAGCAGGACCAGGCCGTCGGGGTGCGGCTGAGCGACGGCCGGGAGATCCGGGCGGACATCGTGGTCGCCGCCTGCGACGGACGCACCACCATGCTGGACCTGCTCAAGGGCCGCTACCTGAACGACACCTACCGGCGGCTGTACACCCGGACCATCACCGAGCCCGGCATGGTCTTCCCCGGCTACCTCACCGTCTTCCTGGGCCTGCGCCGCCCCTTCCCGGCCGGGGACCCGTGCACCACCTACCTGTTGGAGGACGAGGTCGCCGACCGGCTCACCGGCATCCGCCACCCCAGCATCAACGTCCAGTTCCGCAGCCGCCACTACCCCGAGCTGTCGCCCGCCGCGACGACCGTCGTCTACGCCAGCTACTTCTGCGACATCGCCCCCTGGCGGGAGTTGAGCACCGGCCCGGAGCAGGCGCCGCGGCTGCGGCGGGGCGAGGAACTGCACACCCTGCCGGTGGGGCGCGGCCGCGAGTACCAGCGCGAGAAGCGGCGGGTGCGGGACGCCATCGTGGAGTTCCTGGACGGGCACCACCCCGGTCTGCGGGACGCCGTCGCGGTCAAGGACGTGTCCACCCCGCTCACCCAGGTCCGCTACACCGGCAACTACGACGGCACGGTGCTCGGCTGGCAGCCGTTCGTGGAGAGCGGCGAGACGCTGGAGGAGGAGATCAAGCGCAACGGGCCCGGGCTGCCCGGCCTGGCGAACTTCTACCTCTCCGGCGTGTGGGCGACCACCGGGGGACTGATCCGGGCGGCCGCCGCCGGTCGGCACGTCGTCCAGTTCATCTGCCGCGACGACGGCCGGCCGTTCACCGCCGCCGTGGACGACAGCGCGCCGCCGCCCACCCTGGTCATCGAACCGGTCGGGCCCGCCGACCGGCGGTTTGGAGTCACCTCATGAGGGTCGAGAAGTGGGTCGTCCGCGAGCACGTGGACGGCGTGCCGGACGTCGAGCGGATGTACCGGAAGGTGGTCGAGGAGGTGGACGTCCGCCTCGCCGCGGACGAGATGCTGCTGCGGACCAGGTACGTCTCGGTCGACCCGTACCTCCAGGGGATCGCCCTGGACACCCCGATCGGCGACCACATGGGCGCGGACTCCATCATGGAGGTGGTGGAGGCCGGGCCGGACGCCGCCTTCGCCGTCGGTGACCTCGTGCAGGGCTTCGGCGGCTGGCGCAGCCATGTGATCAGCAACGGCGCCCCGGCGCTCTGGCAGACCGGCACCTTCCCGATGGTCTTCCCCGCCTACCGGCGGCTGGACCGGGGCGACTACGACGACGCCCTGCCGCTCTCCACCGCCCTCGGCGTCCTCGGCGGCCCGGGGATGACCGCCTGGGGCACGGTCGAGAAGTTCCTGAAGGTCCGGCCGGGGGACACCGTGCTGGTCAGCGGGGCGTCCGGGGCGGTCGGCTCGGTGGTCGGACAGCTGGCCCGGCACCGGGGGGCCCGGGTCATCGGCACCACGGCCACCCCGGCCAAGGCCGCCCGGCTGCGTGAGCTGGGCTTCGACGCGGTCCTGCTCTACCGCGACGGCGACGACCCCGAGCGGCTGCGGGAGGAAATCGCCAAGCTCGCCCCGGCCGGCATCGACCGCTACTTCGACAGCCTCGGCGGGGCGCTCACCGACGCGGTCTTCTCCCAGCTCGCCGTGGACAGCCGGGTCGCGGTCTGCTGGCAGTGGGGCAGCCAGGTCGGCGGCGACTGGGCGGGCCCGCGACTGCTGCCGATGATCATGTTCCCGCGCACCACCATCCGCGGCATCTTCTCGCTGGAGTGGTTCACCGAGGAGAACTGGTCGGCGCTGCGGCAGGAACTGGGCGCCCTCGTCCGCAGCGGGGACCTCGGCTACCAGCAGACCGTCCACCGGGGCTTCGACAACATCCCGGCCGCCTACCGCAGCCTGTACGTGGACCGCTCCGCGAGCCGGGGCAAGGTGCTCGTCGAACTCTGAGCCGGGCGGTCCGCGGGGCCGGCCGGGGCGGGCGGTTCGTGGGCCCGCCCCGGCCGGGCGCAGGTCAGTTCAGGGTGAACCAGGTGGAGCGGGACTTCTTCCACTCCGGCTGGGCGAGGTCCTTGGCGGCGGTGCCGTCGCCGTACAGGTCGGCGGAGCCGTCGTCGGTGATCAGCTGGGCCCGGGCGCCGGGGGCGTCCAGGTTCGGCACGTCCGGGACGGCCTCCCAAGCGCCGGCGTCGCTGGTCGGCAGGTCGACCAGCTTGACCGGCTGGGAGCCCGGCTGCCCGTTCCAGCGGTAGAGGGCGTACGGGGCGGAGTTGTCCTCGGCGGACCAGGAGCCGGCCACGATCAGGTACTGGCCGAGGTCGTTGCGGCGCAGGTCGCGGATGGAGAGCCCGCCGAGGTCCAGCTCGACCGGCTCGCCGAAGGTCGCGTGCGAGGCCGAACCGGACAGCAGCGACGGGAGGTTGGTGACCGGGACGAGCAGCGCGCGGCCGCCGGTGACCGCCGGGGTCAGCGGCGCGCGGAAGCCGATGTACGCGGTGGTGGTGCTGCCCGGGGCGAACTCCAGCCCCTCGACGTTGAATCCGTCGATCTGCTTGGGCGCCTGCCCGTCCGCCGCGCCCGCCGCGAAGCCGTAGCGGTCGCCGTGGGCGCCGTCCCAGGCGATCAGGTCGTCGCGCAGGCCGTGGTACGAACCGGCCAGCGACAGCTGGGTGTTGGCGCCCGAGCCGGTGACCTTCGTGGTGAACACGGTGTGCCGGTCCGGCTTGACCTTGCCGTCCTTGTTGTTGCCGAGCGAGCCCGTCCAGTAGATCGTGTCGCCGACCCGGGCCGCGGCCTCGATGTCGATCTCCTTGGAGACGCCGAGCGCGGAGCTGAAGTCCCAGGTGCGGACCGGCGCGCCGGAGGCGTTGCGGTCGTACAGCCGCAGCACGTTGGACTCGTCGTCGCCCACCAGGATGTAGCCGCCGCCCGCGTCCACCGCGGCCGAGGCGTCGCTGGAGCCGGTCAGGTAGCGGCTGGCGGCCGGGAACTGGACGGCGGGGGAGGCCGCGTAGTGCAGGGTGCGGGTCGCGGTCTTGCCGCCCAGGCCGGTCACCTTGATGGTGAGGTCGGTGTAGCCGACGCCCTGCGCGGCGACCGCCAGGGTGCGGGTGCCGCCGGTGCCCGTCACCGCCACGTCGCCGGTCCGCGCGACGGCGCTGCGGGTGCTCGCCGAGGCGGCGACGGTCAGCGCCGAGGTCGCGGCCCCGCTCTGCGCCACCGCCACGGACACCGTCGGATCGCCGGTGGCGCCGACCGCGCCGGACAGGTAGCCGGCCGAGAAGGTGATCGTCGGAGTGCCGTACGAGGCCGCGGAGGCCGGGACGACCGGCAGGGCGAGTACGGGCACCGCCGCGACGGCGACGGCCAGCGGCAGCAGACGGCGGGGGGAACGGGACACGGTGACAGCCCTTCGACGCACGGGGAGGAGCGGGGGCGGTGCGGATCCGGACCAGCCTGGGCGGCCGCGGCGAACGCCAACCCTACGCCGGAGAACCGGACGGCGAACAGCAGGCCTCCAACGGCGGGCGGGAGTTGGCGCGGAAGCCCGCTAGCCTCGGATTCCGGCCGTGTGCAGCCGGCGGCGGACCTCGTCCCACTCCGGGGTGACCGGCGCGGTCGACCGCGCGCCGACGCCCCGGTCCTTGAAACCGCTGGACGTCGACACGCACACCACCGGCCCCTCGGCCTCCCCGAGGCCCTCGACGCCGCCGAGGCTGCGCAGCCCCGCGAGCCCGGCCGCCGCGGACAGCTCCGTCCAGAGCCCGGAGCGGGCCAGTTCGGCCTGGGCGGCCGCGAGTTGGCCGTCGTCCAGGGTCAGCACCCGGCCGCCGCTCTCGCGGACCGCGACCACGCCCCGGTAACCGCCGACCGGGGAGGCGATCGAGTACGCCTCGCTCGGCCCCACCGTCACCCGGGCCGCCGGCAGGCCCTGGCGGACGGCCAGGGCGAGCGGCGCGCCGGACGCGGACTCGCAGGCGACGATGCGCGGCACCCGGTCGGCCAGGCCGAGCCGGTGCAGTTCGCTGAAGCCCTTCCAGACGCCGAAGAGCAGCTCCCCGTAGCCGGTGGGCACGAACACCGCGGCCGGCACGCCGATGTCCCGGAAGATCTCGTACGCGACGGTCTTGTAGCCCTCGGGGCCGTACGCGTGGCCGGTGTGGGTGGTGGTGAGGTTGCTGACCGGGTGCAGGCCCAGCCGGTCCACGACCTGCCGCAGCAGCGGCCAGCGGGCCTCCCACGGCACCGGCAGCACGACGGCGCCGTAGGCGTTGAGGAACGCGTCGACGGCCGGCGGCAGGTCGGGCCCGGTGAACACCACGCAGCGCAGCCCGGCCCGGGCGGCGTAGGCGGCGGCGGACGCGCCGTGGTTGCCGGAGGAGGCCACCGCGATCCCGGGCGCGCCGACGCCCACGGCGGCGCTGGTGGTGCAGCGGTTCAGCCGGTCCTTGTGGCTCCAGGTCGGGTTGCGGGCCTCGTCCTTGACGTACACCCCGGGTTCGAGCTCGACCAGCGGCGTGCCGCCCTCGCCCAGGCCCGGCGCGAGCAGCGGCGGCAACAGGGGGGCCCACCGCTCCAGCCCGCCGCGCGGCGCCCCGGCGTCCGCCCCCGGGGCGAACAGGGCGGCCGCGTCGGCCTTGAGGTAGGCGTAGTCGACCTCGACGGGGTAGGACACGTCCTCGGTGCCGGTGCGGGGACAGCCCGCGGTGAGCGGGGGCCACAACGGGTAGTCGAGGGTGGGATCGCCGAGGGAGCGCTGGCCGGTTGCGAGGGAGCCGTCTGTCGCCATGTCAGGAGCCTAACCGGACCTGCGGCGCCCGGTCCGGCGGATTTCGGGGCCCGGTGGGCGGGGGATGGCGGGCCTCAGGGGTTCCTGCGGCCGCTACTGGCCCTGCCGGACGGCCGAGACGTCGAACTCCAGGACGACCTTGTCGCCGACCAGGACGCCGCCGCTCTCCAGGGCCGCGTTCCAGGTCACCCCGAAGTCCTTGCGGCTGATCGTCACCGAACCCTCCAGGCCCACCCGCAGGTTGCCCTGGGGGTCGACGGCGTTGCCGGTGTACTCGACGTCGATGGTGACCGGGCGGGTGACGTCCTTGACGGTGAGGTCGCCCGTCACCCGGAACTCGCCGTCCCCGCGCGGCTCGATTGCCGTCGTGGTGAAGGCGATGGTCGGGAACTTCGGCACGTCCAGGAAGTCGTTGGTGCGCAGGTGCTGGTCGCGCTGCTCGACGCCGGTGTCGATGCTGTCGGTCCGGATCGTCACCCGGGCGGTGGAACGGCCCGGGTCGGCGCCGTCCAGGTGGGCGCTGCCCTCGAAGGCGGTGAAGGAGCCGCGGACCTTGGTCACCATGGCGTGGCGCGCCACGAAGCCGATCCGGGTGTGGGCGGGGTCGAGGACGTAGTCCCCGGTGAGATCGGACAGGGAGACGGTCATGGTCGGCTTACCTCCTGGGCCTGTGTGGGGCCTCTGCGGGGAATCGCGGGGGCAGGGTCCTCGGGGGTCGCCGACCTCGGCGGCGGTGCCGCCCCGGTCGCCCCGGACCACGCTAGGTGCTGCGCCCCGTCCCCGCCCGTCGGGCCCGGGCCGCTGTCTTCCACGCGGGTGCCCCCGCCCGGGTGGAAGACAGCGGCATGGGTTCAGCGGTGGCTCGGGAACTGCACCACCTGCTGGTAGGTCGGACGGTTCTGCCAGGTGGTCTTGTCGTCCGTGACACCGCCGAGCGGGCGCTGGATGATCGTGTCGGCGCACCACTGGTCGCCGGCGGAGCAGTCCGCGTCGCCCGGGTAGACCTGGGCCGGGGTCTGGGCGGCCGCCCGCTTCAGGGTGTCCAGCAGCACGCCCCGGCAGGCCGCCAGATCGCCCCCGCCGCAGTACGGGCGGGCCAGCGGGCCGGCCACCTGGTCGCCCAGGACGGACCGCAGGTCCTTGTCCAGGTAGCTCCACCAGCCGTACTGGAAGGCCGAACCCTTGTGCGGGATCGCCTCGTTGGCACTCACGGGGCCGCCGCTGCCGGGACCGGTCTGGCCGCCGGAGGGCGACTCGTTGATCTGCAGGGCGCCGGTCAGGGCCGTGAACAGCTGGTCCCCGAGGCCGGGTCGCATGACGCCCTCCGCGACCAGCGGCCACCAGGCGTCCAGGACGCGGATCGCGGCGGCGTCGGCGTAGCCGTGGCTGCCGGGCGACGTCTCCTTCCGCTGGGCGCCGCCGGCCAGCCAGGCCTCCAGCTGCTGGAGCGCGGTGGCGGCGGCCGGATCGGTGACGGGGGCGCTGCGCAGCACCCGGATCAGGTCCGGCAGGACGTCCTCGGCGCGCAGGTCGGCCAGGGCGGCGCCGGCCATGGCCTGGGTGAGCGAGACCCGGCTCGCCTTGCCGCCGTTGCGCAGCAGCGCCTTGACCCGGTCGTCGAGCAGGTTGCCGCGGTGCACCGAGCCGTTGCCGAACCCGGCCGAGGTGAAGCCGTCGGCCTGCTTGTTGTTCCAGGAGATGTAGTAGTCCTGGTTGACGGACTGCGGGTGCTCGGCCGCCGGGGTGTACCGGGCGGTGTTGGTGGCGGGGTCGAAGTCGGCCCACTCGTAGGCCGGTTCGGCGCGCAGCGGCAGGCCGGGGTCGACCCCGGGGGCGCGTACGGGGTTGCTGCCGGAGTTGTAGTACGCGATGTCGCGCGAGTCGGCGTAGAACCAGTTGAAGGTGTAGTTGATGTCCTGCGCGGCCTGCTGGAAGCCCGCCGCGTCGTGCACCGCGCCCGGGTCGTTGAGCTCCTGGAAGCCGATGATGGAGTCCGCCTCGTGCCGGTAGGTGGAGCGCAGCGAGGTGAAGGCCACCGGGGCGCCGCCGACCGTGCCGCGGGCGGTCACCAGGCCGTACCTGCTGCGGTACATCACCAGGGTGTAGGAGCCGGCGGCGGTGGAGTCGGCGGTGGTCGGGTTCCAGGTGTTCTTGCGTTCCAGCCGGTCGAAGGGGACGCACTGGCCGTGCCAGAGGTAGGAGTTGGCGGCGGTGGTGGCCGGGGAGCCGTCGGTGGTGCAGAGCGGGACGGCGTAGGTGTCGGTGATGTCCTGCCCGGCGGAGGTGGCGCTCCAGGCGTAGTCCTGGCCGCGGCCGAGCTGCACGTAGAAGCTCAGGCCGGCGAAGGCCGCGCCGCGCGCGCTGATGCCGGGGCCCTGGATCTCCTCCAGCATCAGCAGCTGCGGGGCGAAGTAGCCGGTCTGCGGGCCGAACACGGCCACCGGGTGGCCGTCGTCGGTGTGGGCGCCGGAGACCAGCAGGGCGTTGGACATGCCGTGCTTGGCGGTGAGCAGGTTGCCGGGCAGCACACCCGGGGCGGCGGTCCTCGCGGCGCCGGCGCCCGTGCCGGTGGCGTCGTAGATCATCCGCTCGGGCACCACCGAGCCGGGGTCGGGCAGCGCCTCGCCCTGCGGGGCGTCGGGGACCGGGGCGTAGGGGAAGCGCTGGCCGTCGTGCAGGGTCTGGACGGCCTCCGGGTCGTCGGCCTCGCGCAGCGACTTCCAGACCGCGTCCCCGGCGTCCTTGCCGTAGCGGGCCTCGGCGGCCGACTTGACCTGGGCGGAGGCGAGTTCACCGCCGCCGCCGGAGCCGAACAGGGCGCCGACCACGGAGGCCAGGGCGACCAGGTCGGTCAGCTTGAACGGCTCGATCGACCCGGCGTTGGTGATCGGGTCGATGTGCCCGGTCAGGTCGTACTCGCCGGGGAAGGTGCGGGCGTTGTACGACTCCTTGGCGTACTGGTTGATGCCGTCGAGGTAGGCGTTCGCGTCGGTGAGGGCCTGGGCGGCCCGGCCGCCGCGGGCCGCCAGGGCGTCGATCTGCTGCTGCAGTTCCGCCTCGGTGTACGGCGCGGCCTGCCAGAAGCTCTGCTCCAGCTGGCGGTTGGCGGCGGCGCCGCCGGCGAAGCCGGACAGCTGGCCGCGGCCCACGTGCCGGAACAGGTCCATCACCCACAGCCGGTCCTGGGCGGCGGCGTAGCCCGCGCCGTACTCGGTGCCGTAGCGGGTGGTGCCGGTGATGTGCGGGACGCCGGTGGCCTTGTCGCGGACGATGGTGACGTCGGCGCGCGGGCTGATGGTGCTGGCCACCTGGTCGGCGGGGACGCCGAAGGAGGCGTCGTTGAAGAAGTCGCGCAGCTTGGCCTCGGTCAGGCCCGGGTAGCCGGAGGCGAGGGCGGCGTACGGGCCGAGCTGGTCGTCGGTGTGGGCGGGGCGGCTGCCGAACATCCGGTTGAGCAGGATCTCGGCGAGCGTGGCGTTGCCGTTCTCGCCGGGCGGCAGGATGTCCCGGCAGTGGCCGCCGCAGTAGTCGGCCGCGGTGGCGGTCGGGGCGGCGGGGGCGGCGGCGGTGGGGGTGGTGGTCAGGGCGGCGGTGACGAGCAGGGCCGACGCTGCGGCGGCGGCCGGGAAGCGCAGGGGGTGGGGGCGTAGGCGCAAGGGGAGCTCCTCCGTCGAAGCCACGGGAGCTCGACGGTAGGGGCGTTACTGACCGGTTGGCTAGTGGCGTGCATGCCATTTCCGGTGTGGTGCAGTGGAGTTGGTGATCCGTCGGGACCGTCTACCGCTTACGGCCTACCGCCTACCGCCCGGCGGCGAGGCGGGTGGCGAGGTGGGCGGCGGCGGTGGCGGCGTCGGTGCGGGGGAGGCGGGGGTGGAGGTCGGCGAGGAGGTGGTGGAGGCCGTCGCGGATCGGGCCGGGGGCGGTGGCCACCGAGCCGGTGAGGACCAGGGGTTCGGCGGGGGCGGCGGTGGCGCGGGCGAGGTCGGCCAGGTGGTCGGCGGCGGTGTCGGCGATGGCACGGGCGGCCGGGTCGCCCTGCTCGGCGAGCCGGGAGACCAGCGGGGCGAGGGTGGCGAGCCGGCGGGGCGGGCCGGCGTAGGCCCAGTGGAGCAGGGCGTCGGGGGAGTCGGCGGCGCAGTGGGCGCGGACGGCGGTGCCGAGCGGGCCGGCCGGGTCGGCGTGGGCGTGGCGCAGGGCCTCGCGGCCGAGCCAGAAGCCGCCGCCCTCGTCGCCGAGCAGCCAGCCGAGCCCGCCGCTGCGCGCGAGCGTGCGGGCACCGGCGAGCCGAACGCAGATCGCGCCGGTGCCCGCGATCAGGACGGTGCCGTGGCCGTCGGTGACGCCGCCGGAGGCCAGGGCCGGGACGGTGTCGGGGACGAGCCGCACCGGGTGGCGGAGGCCGAGGGCGGCCCGGCAGCGCTCGGCGAACGCGTCCGGGTCCGGTAGGGAGCGGTACCCGGCGAGGCCGATCAGGCAGGCGGCGATCCGGTCCGGGCCGCGCCCGTCGAGGGCGGCCGTGACCGCCGCCGCCAGTCGGCCGAGCGCCGGCTCCGGCCCCTCTCCGGCGGGGTTGGCGCCGGGGCTCTCGCCGCGGCCCCGGACGGCGCCCGCGGCGTCCAGGAGGACGGCGCGGGTGCGGCTGCCGCCGGCGTCGACGCCGAGGTGGAGGGTGGTCATCGGGCGCCTCCGGTGCGGGCTCGGCGGGTGGCCGGGGTGGTGGTGAGCGGCATCAGGTCGGCGGCCGGCAGGGCGCCGCGGACCTGCGCGAGCGGCTGCCGCCGGGGCTCCGGAGGGGGCGCCGGTGGGCTGACCGGTCCTCAGCGTAGAGGGATCGCGGCGGAAGGGGCATCTACGCCGCCGAGCCCGGCACCCTGCGCTTCGCCGACGCGATGATCGCCGCGCTCCTCGACGGCGGCCTGGACGAGCGCCGCGCGTCCTGGGTGTTCTGGACCATCCAGTACCTGACCCTCGGCCTGACCCAGGAGGAGCAGGCCCTGGCCGCCCAGTGCGGCGTGCACACCCTCGGCCCGGCCCTCGCCGGCGGCGGCTACCCGGCGCTCGGCCGGGTCGTCCCGGATCTGGAGGATGCCGCCTTCACCGAGCGCTTCGAGTTCGGCCTCTCCCGGATCCTCTCCCCGTCCGGCCCCACCGCCCCCTGAATTCCCAACAGCCGCCCCCTCGTTGCCCCGGCCGCTCCACACGCCCCCCCTCGGGACCGCCTTTACCGGTGCTCGGCGAGCGGCGGGTGGGGCGGCCGATCGGCTCTGTGACAGCAGGTATTCCGCCGACCGGCGGCGATTTTCGGCCCTCCTCCCACATCGGGCGATCCCGGCCGCGCCGCCCCGCCGGATCGGCCCCCGCCGCTCCCCGGCCCGGGAACCCGCTGGGCAGGCGCGAGATCACCGTTTGTGAGGCTTGCCTAACCTGTGCCCCGCTGCGACCGGAGGGCGCTGTCCGCTTCGAGGTGTTGGCCGGATCGGGCGACATGCGGACTTCTTGACAGGCGGGAGCCCATACGCCGAAGCTCATCGCAGTTGGCGAATTTCTCACCGAACTCCCGCTCCGCTTCGGCCTCTTCGCGAGGCGTTTTTCTCAGCAGTGGCTTCGTCATGAGGGAAAGTGAGATCCGCTTGACGTTCGTGACCGCGGAAACCCGCGCGGAACCGGCCCGCCCGGTGAAAGCGAGAAACCGGGACAGTGGGGTTCCGGACCACGGGCGGATGTACGGGCGGATGTACGGGCGGGCCGATGTCGAATTCCGCACTGCAGTGCGGGAATTCGGGTTGCCCGACCGCGCCGCCCCGGCGCGCCCCGTCCCGGCGTGCCCCGCGCACGTGACCGCACCTCCTCCGGCGACGGCCTGATCCGGAGGGCCCCGCCCGGTGCGGACGACCGCGCCGGGCCGCCCGCCCCTGCCCGTCCGGGACCGACCCGTCGCCGCCGCACCACCGCCTCCGTACCACCGTGTCCGTACCACCGCACGGAAGGAACAGCCATGTCGCAGAACACCTGGGACAAGGAACCGCGCCCCGCCAGGCTGGAGGAACGCCTGGACGACGGCGTGGTCCGATGTCATCTCAGCCCCCGGAACTGCCGGATCCGCCCCGGCCAGCACGGATTCTGCATGGTCCGGGCCAACCGGGACGGCCGCCTGGTGACCCTGAACTACGGGCGCTCGGTCCACGCCACCGAGGAGACCATCGAGACCGAGGCGGTGTTCCACTACGCGCCCGGCGCCCGGATCCTCTCGATGGGGAACGTCGGCTGCATGCTCAACTGCGACTACTGCCACAACTGGAAGACGTCGCAGGCGCGCCACGTGGAGGACAAGGACGTCTACCACTACACGCCCGAGGAGGTCGTGGACATCGCCGTCCGGCACGGCGTGAAGGTGATCTCCTGGACCTACAACGACCCGGTGGTGTGGCACGAGTTCGTCGTGGAGACGGCCGCCCTCGCCAAGGCGGCGGGAATCGTCAACCTCTACAAGTCCGCGTTCTTCATCAGCGGCGAGGCGATCGAGGAACTGATCCCGGTGATCGACATCTTCTCGGTGTCGATCAAGTCCCTGGACCCGAAGTACTACCGGAAGATCACCAAGGGCTGGCTGGAACCGGTCCTGGAGGGCACCGAGCAGGTGTTCCGGGCCGGGAAGCACGTCGAGGTCTCCACGCTGATGGTCACCGACCTCAGCGACGACGAGGCGACCGCCCGGGACATGGCGAGGTTCGTCGGCGAGCGGCTCAGTCCCGACGTGCCCACGCACTTCGTGCGCTTCCACCCGGACTACAAGATGACCAACACCATCCGCACCCCCGTCGACCGGCTGGAACGGGCCCGCAAGGTCGCCATGGACATGGGGCTCAACCACGTCTACCTGGGGAACGTGTACGACACGGAGTCGACCAACACCTGGTGCCACCGGTGCGGGCAGCTCCAGATCACCCGCTACGGCCTGAACGCCGACCTGGTCGGCCTGGACGCGGCCGGCGCCTGCATCGGCTGCGGCGCCCGCTCGCCGATCGTCCTGCTGCCCGACGCCCGCCCGCGCGCCCGGGTGCCGGAACTCCCCGCCGCCGAGGGCCTGGACCTGGCCCGCTTCGACTGGCACGGCGACGTCCGCGCCCTGCACGTCCAGGTGCGCAACACCTCCGCCGCGCCGGTGCGGGCCTACCACCGCCGCTACGGCGACCCGGCCGCCGACCAGGGCTGGCAGGTCATCGACCTGGCCCCGCAGGAGAGCTTCCGGTACATCGCGGCCAAGAGCACGGCGGGCGAGGTCGGCGTCCAGGTGGCCGTACCGCCGCAGTGCACCTCCAGCCTCCACCAGGTCTTCGACCGCGCGCACTTCCCGACCGTGGAGGCCTCCGCCGGAACGCTGAACGAGGACGTCTCGCCGCTGCCGCTCTTCCAGCCCCGCGCCAGGTCATGACCGGGCCCGCGAGCACGACGGAGCAGGCGGGTCCGATGCGGCACGGGACCGACTACCGCGTCCTGCCGTTCAGCGACGACCTGTCGGCCGTCCTCATCACCGGCAGCCACCGGCTGCTGCTCGCCCCGGCGGACACCGCCGAGCGGCTGGCCTCCGGCGTCGACCACCTGCGGCTGGACGAGCGGCGGGCGTGGGAGCGGCTGCAGGCCGGCGCCGCCACCGGCCGGGAGGCCAACCGCATCCGGCTCCGGGAGAGCGCGCTCTCCGACGGCGCCGACTTCGCGGTCAACGTCAACCTGACGAACGTGTGCAACCTCGCCTGCACGTACTGCTTCGCCGAGGGCGGGGACTACGGCCGGATCACCGAGGCGATGGGCGAGCACTCGATCGCCTGGATCTTCGACTTCATCCACCGCTACGCCGCGCCCGGGCAGCGGGTCCGCTTCGAGTTCTTCGGCGGGGAGCCGCTGGCGAACTTCACGGTGATCCGCAAGATCTGCGAACGCGCCCGCGACCTCACCGGGCGCTCGGGCCCCGAGTTCGTCCACCGGATCTCGACCAACCTCACCCTGATGCCCCAGGGCGTCGAGGAGTTGTTCCGCGACCACCGGTTCATCGTCTCGGTCTCGATCGACGGCGGCCGCGAGGTCCAGGACGCCAACCGCCCGTCCAAGAACGGGAAGGGCTCCTACGACCGGATCATCCGCAACCTGTTCCGGCTGCGCGAGGCGTGCGGCGACGACGTCACCCTGGTGGCCCGGATGACCATCGCGACGGCGCAGCCCAGCCTCACCGAGAGCGTGCTCGACCTGTGGGGGCTCGACCTCTTCGACTACTTCCAGATCTATCCGGGCGTCTACCCGGTGGAGCAGGGCACGACGGTGCCGATCGCCCTCACGCTGGGGGACCGGAAGCTGTCCGAGCCGAAGGGCATCCAGTACATCAACCACTTCCTCCAGCCCGGCATCGTCGAGCAGTTCAAGGACTTCCTGGTCCACTACCCGCGGCTGTTCGCCCCCGACAACCGGTTCAAGGGCGTGCTGGAGTACGAGCGCGCCGTGCAGATGGTCACCGAGGGCGCGGCGGCGCTGGCGTTCTGCTCGGGCGGGCGGACGTACTACACGCACTCCCCGGACGGCAGCGTCAGCCCCTGCCACCGCCTGGTCGGCGACCAGGGCTTCGACGTGGGCACCGGGGCCGAGGGCCTCACCCGGGACCACCCCGAGTGGCGGCGCACCGTCGACGAGCACCGGGTGTGCGGGTCCTGCTGGGCCCGCTACCTGTGCGGCGGGGGCTGCCGGCAGGAGAACCACGTGGCCTCGGGCGACGTGAACGTCCTCAACACCGAGTCCTGCCAGTACCAGTTGATGCTCGCGGAGGAGGTCGTCAAGATGTTGGCCCGCTCCGCCGCCGACTACCGCGAGCGGTCGCGGGCGCGCTACGACGACCTCTTCGTCTCGTGCGGGCGCCCGGTGGTCCCCAACGACCGGCCCGCCCTCGACGCGGCCGCCGACGTCCGCCCGTTCCAGGTCCTCTGCTGACGGCCTCCGCCCCCGGACCCGTCCACCACCACGCCAGGCCGGCCCCGACGAAGGAGTGACAGCAGATGGCCGAGAAGATCATCCGACGGAACATCCACACGTACCCGTTCAAATACCGGCACCACGAGTACGACGAGTACTTCCGCCCCGAGAACGCGGTGCTCTACCTGCACGTCCCGTTCTGCATCACCAAGTGCGGATTCTGCGACTACACCGTCTACATCAACCGGAACGAGCAGCACTTCGCCCAGTACGTCGACGTGCTCGAACGCGAGATCCGCGCCTTCGCCGCCAATCGGGCCTTCCCCGCGTTCCGGGTCGACGCGGTGTATTTCGGCGGCGGTACGCCGGGCATCCTCACCGGCGACCAGACGGCCCGGCTGCTGGACGCCTGCCGGGAATCGTTCGAATTCAACGAGGGCGCGGAGATCGGCCTGGAATTCGACCCCTCGACGGTCGACGAGGCCAAGATCGCGCGGATGCGGGAGGCCGGATTCACCCGGCTCAGCGTCGGGGTCCAGGCATTCGACGACCGGCTGCTGGAGATCTGCAACCGCTCGCACGACCTGGCCACCGCCGAACGCGCCTTCCGCACCGTCGTCGACGGCGGTTTCACGCACACCAACATCGACCTGATCTTTCCGCTGCCCGGCCAGTCCGTGGACGACTGGAAGCGCAGCGTCGACCGGGCCATCGAACTCGAACCGGCCTGTATCACGGCCTACGGCCTGGAGATCTGGCCCAAGACGGCGTTCCACTCGCTCATCACGTCCGGGAAGATGGCGCTCCCCTCGGCGCAGGACGAGCGCCGGATGTACGAGTACGCCATCGACGCGCTGGAGGCGGCGGGCTTCGCCCGGCGCAGCTCGACGGGGTACTACCACCCCGACCGCTGCGCCGACTACTCGCGCTTCCTGGAGTACTACTGGCGGACCTGGCCGATGATCGGATTCGGCGTCTCGTCGAAGAGCGTGATCCACGACCGGCTGTTCGTCAATGTCAAGCCGCTCAAGAAGTACTACGAGATGGTCGGAAGTGGTCAAATTCCGCTGGATTTCGCCACGTACCTCACCAAGGAACAGGAAATGCGCCGCGTCATGATCCGCGGCCTCAAGATGTGCGAGGTCAACCGGCCGGACTTCCACGACCGGTTCGGCGTCACCATGGAGGCCGTCTTCGGGGCGGAGATCGAGCAGCTCATCGACAAGGGCTGGCTGGAGGAACGGGGCACGGACGTGTATGCGCTGACCAGGCTCGGTCAGTTGTTGTCGACCAATGTGTACGAGCTGTTCTACGCGCCGGAAGATCTCAGTCCCGCCGAAGGGGATGAGGTACGGTTCGGCATATCGGAGCTCGTCGAGTGACCTGATCGGCGGGTGTTGTGACGAGGGGCAGAGCGAATTGTCGCGCACGTGCTCGCACCAGGCCTTCCGCCGGGCCTTCCGCCGGGCCTTGAGCCGGGACCTGAGCCGGGACTTTCACCGGGACTTTCACCGGGACTTTCACCGGGACTTTCATCGGACCGGAATGATCGCGGTGACCTGCGGGGGACCGCGGTGAACATCCTCCCCGCGTGGTTCGCCGGGCTCAGCCTCGGCTTCCTGGTCGCCCTGCCCCTCGGCCCCATCGGCCTGCTGTGCGTGCGCAGCGTCCTGCGCGACGGCTTCCCGACCGGCTGGGCGATCGGCCTGGGCGCGGCCCTGGTGGACATCGCCTACGCCGGCCTGGGCCTCGCCGGGGTCGGCAGGCTGCTGGACGTCCCCGCGCTGCGGACGGCCCTGGGGCTGGCCGGGGCTGCCGTGCTGGTGTACATCGGCGCGCGCTCGCTGCGCTCCGCCTTCCGGGTCCAGACGGCCGCGGAGGACGAGCGCAACCCCGAAGTGGTCCGCCCGCTGGCGGCGTTCCGCACCGCGCTGGCGGCCACCGCCTCCAACCCGGCGACGATCGGCTACTGGGCCGCCGCCTTCGCCGCGGCCACGGCGGCGAACGTCACCGGGACGCTGCCCGCCTCGGTGTCCATGCTGGTCGGCGTCGGCTGCGGCACGCTCCTGTGGTTCACCCTGCTGAGTACGGGCGTCGTGGTGTTCCGCCGGCGCTTCAGCGCCCGGCTGCTGAAGGGCGTCGACCTGGTCGCCGGGATCGGGGTCATCCTCTTCGGCGGCTTCCTGGCCTACCAGTCGCTCGCCTGAACCGGCCGCGGTGACGGCGTCGGGCGGCGGCTGACCGAGGCCCTGCATCGAACTCCCAGCTGTGTGACGGGAGTTCGGTGGCGGGGCCCCGGCTTCCGAACAGCCCGGTGTCCGCGCCGCTGCCCGCCTCCGCGCCTCTGGGGGCGGCAACGGGCCGGACGCCCGTCCCCCTGGAGGAACCCATGGCGTCGCACCGTCCCCCTGGCGTCGATCCGAACGGAAAACCTTGGCGGCTGGGCGAGTTACTGCCCAGGGCGCTGGTGTACCTGGCCGGCTGCGTGGTCTTCTCGACCGGTGCCCACTTCTTCATCCAGTCCGATCTGGGCACCGACCCGCTCGACGTCTTCTCGCTGGGCGTGCTCAAGCACCTGCCGCTCACCATCGGCCTGTGCCAGGCGGCCGTCGCGGTGGTGTGCATCGGGGCGTGGGCGGCGTGGAACCGCAAACGCCCGGTGGTCTCGCCCTTCGTGACCTTCTTCCTGTGCGGCAGCCTGATCGACCTCTTCCAATGGCTGCGGCCGGCGGCCTGGTTGGGGCTGAGCAGCTACCCGCTGATGCTGCTCGGCGCGCTGCTGTGCGCCTACGCCTCGGCGCTGATCATCATGAGCGGCTTCGGCATCCGGGCCATCGACCTGCTGGCGATCACCATCCGGCACCGCTGGACCTGGCCGTTCTGGTGCGCGAAGGGGCTGATCGAAGGAGTGCTGCTGCTCTGCGGCTGGCTGCTGGGGGGCCCGGTGGGCATCGGTACGGTGGCCTTCCTGGTCTTCGTGGACCTGCTCATCGAGCCCTTCGTCCGGTTCAACCGGCGCTTCCTCGACATCCCGGACCACGGCTTCGCGGTCGCCCTGGCCGTGCCCTGACCGGTGCCGGTCCGGCCGGCCCTGGTGGTCGCCGGCGACGGCCGGTGGCGGGGCGGTTGCCGGAGTACCGTGGAAGGGGTCGAGACACCGCCGCCGTCGGCGGTTGCCGCAGGTGTCCTCGACCCGGTGGTGCGACGTGGGGACCGGAGGCGCCGGTGGCGCGAGAGAGCACGCCCGCGGTCGACGACTCCCGGCAGAGCCCGGTCGGAGCCGTCGGCAAGGTGACGGTGCCCATTCCGGCGGGCGGCCCGGGCGAGGTCCTGGTCGCCCTCCGGGGTGGTTCGGAGGTGTTCGCGGCCTGGTGCTCGGAGCCGGTCGGCCGGGACGTCCGGGTGGTCGTGGTGGACGCGATCTCGGCCCGCTCGGTGATCGTCGAGCTGTTGCCGCCCTAAGTAGAGCTGTTGCCGCCCTCATCGCGGTTTCGGATCCCAGCTGGTCAGGTGGTCGGTCATGTTCTTCTGGCACGTTCCCGCACCCAACGAGGCGATGCTCATCTCCGGGTCCAAGCACCAGGCGCAGGACACCCAGTTCCGCATCGTCACCGGGCACGGCAGCCTCGTCCTGCCGGTCAAGCAGAAGGTCCGCATGCTCTCCCTGGCCCTGCGGGAGGCGGAGATCGCCGAGGACTGCGTGACCCAGCAGGGGATCCGGCTCACCGTGCGCGCGGTCTGCGTGTTCAAGGTCGGCGACGACGCCGTGTCGATCGCCAACGCGGCCCGCCGCTTCCTCTCGGAACAGGACCAGATGGAGGAGCTCGTCGGCCGGATCTTCGCCGGCCACCTGCGCTCGATCATCGGCGGGCTGACCGTCGAGCAGATCATCCGGGAGCGCAGCCGGGTCGCCCAGGAGGTGATGGCGGGCAGCCACGGCGAGATGGAGAAGCTCGGCATCGTGGTCGACGCGCTGCAGATCCAGGAGATCGAGGACTCGACCGGGTACATCGACAACCTGGCCGCGCCGCACGTGGCGGCGGTCGCCAGTCAGGCCCGGATCGCCCAGGCCAAGGCGGACCAGGAGGCCGCCGAGCGGGAGCAGCAGGCGGCCGCGCTGAAGGCCGAGTACGAGCGCGACACCGCGATCAAACGGGCCGGGTTCCTCGCCGAGACCGAGCAGTCCAGGGCCCGGGCCGCCCAGGCCGGGCCGCTCGCCGAGGCCCGGGCCTCCCAGGACGTCATCGAGGAGCAGACCGCGCTCGCCCAGCGCCGGGCCGCGCTGGCCGCCCAGCAGCTGGAGGCCGACGTGCGGCGCCCGGCGGACGCCGAGGCCTACCGGCAGCGGACGCTGGCCGAGGCCGCCCGCGACCGGGTGAAGTTCGAGGCGGACGGCAGCGCCTACAGCGAGCGGGCGCTCGCCCAGGCGCAGGCGGACGCCAACACCGCCCGGGCCGACTCCCTGCGCGGCGGCAACCAGGAGCTCATCGCGGCCAACCGGATCGTGGAGAACCTGCCGGCCCTCGCCGACGCGGCGGCCCGGGGCATGTCCGGAGCCGAACTCACCGTCCTCAACGGCAGCGACGGGGTCAACCAGATGGCGGCGGGCATCGTCAGCCAGGGCCTCGCCATCCTGCACTCGCTCCAGCACTCGACCGGCCCGTTCGGCGACGGCAAGTCCAAGCCCCGCTTCCCGGAACGGACTTGAGGCACCCGGGGGCCCGCGGGCCGAGGCGTCAACGGGCGGCGACGAGGCCGTCCACCAGGGCCCGCAGGCCGTCCAGGTAGGTGTCGTCGGTGGTCAGCGCGGCCCAGCGGTCCGCGACCTGGGCGAGGCGGGGGAGTTCGTCCGGGTCGAGGCCGGCGAACACCTGCTCCCGGTACGTGGCGCGCTCGTCGTCCGCGCGCCGCCGGGCCGCCGCCGCCCGGACCACCAGCTCGCCGGCGGTGTAGTACCAGATCGTCCGGTACCCCTGTACGGCCCGCTCCGGCGTGAGGCCGCACGCGGTGAGGCCGTCGACGATCTGCTCGACGAACCACAGCGCGGACGCGGACATCAGGTCGTCGGCGGTCAGCACCTCGACGATCCAGGGGCAGTCGGCCAGGGCCTCGTGGATCGCGGCGGCGGACCGGACGACGCGGTCGCGCGGGTCGGCGGGTAGTTCGGGCCGGCGCAGTGTCCGTGCCGCGTGGTCGTCCAGCAGCAGGACGAGCAGTTCCTCCTTGTCGCGCACGTGGTGGTAGAGCGCCATCGGCGTGCTGCCGACCTCGGAGGCGAGGCGGCGCATGGTCAGCCGGTCCGCGCCCTCCTCGGTCACGATCCGGCGGGCCGCCTCGACGAGCTGCTCACGGGAGATGCGGGGCGGTCGGCCCGAGGTCCTGCGCGGTGCGGTCGGCATGGGTCCATTCTTCCCCAGAGGTCGACAGCGGCGATGGTGTGGGGTTAGTTTTCTTACGCGTATAGAAATTGCTGACCGGAAGGAACACCGCCATGACGCCCACCGCCGTCGACCTGTTCGCCTCGGCCCTGCACTTCCACTCCGATGGCGAAGTCCGAGCCGCCGAGCGGCAGATGGCCGGCGGCGCGCCGGGCACCTGGCACCTCGGCGCCTTCCACGTGGAGACCGACGCCGACGTCCACGCCGACCACTGGGAGATGCACCCGGAGGCCGACGAGGCGGTGTGCTGCCTCACCGGCGGCGCGCGGCTCTACCTCCGACCCGCGGGCGGGGACGCGGACGGGGGCGGCGACGGCGCGGGGGGCGGTGTCGACGAGCTGGTGCCGCTGCCCGCCGGCAGCGCCGTGGTCGTCCCCCGGGGCCGCTGGCACCGCCTCGAACTCGACGGCCCCAGCGACCTGATGTCGCTCACCCTGCGCCACGGCACCCGGCTCGAAAAGCGCACCGACGCCCCCTGACCGCAGGCGCCCCGGGCGGCTTTCTCAGCGGCGGCCGGTCAGGACTCCCCGCTCCACGACCGCCAGAGCGCCGCGTACGCCCCGCCGGCGGCGACCAGCTCGTCGTGGGTGCCCAGCTCGACGATGCGGCCCGCCGCCATGACGGCGACCCGGTCCGCGTCGTGCGCGGTCTGGAGCCGGTGGGCGATGGAGATGACCGTGCGGTCGGAGCGCACGGCCGCCATCGCCCGCTCCGCCTGCCGGGCCGTGGTCGGGTCGAGCAGGGACGTCGCCTCGTCCAGGATCAGGGTGTGCGGATCGGCCAGCTGGACCCGGGCCAGGGTGAGCTGCTGGGCCTGCGCGGCGCCGAGTTCGGTTCCGCCGGTGCCCAGGAGCGAGTCCAGCCCGTCCGGGAGGTCGCGCACCCAGTCCGCCTCCACCAGGGCGAGCGCGGCCAGCACCGCCGCGTCCTCGGCGTCCGGGGCGGCCAGCGTCATGTTCTCCCGGAGCGTCCCCATGAACACGTGGTGCTGCTGGGTGATGAGCACGACGCGGTTGCCCAGCTCGCCCGCCGCGGCGAGGTCCGCGACCGGCACGCCGCCGACCAGGATCCGCCCCGCGTCCGGGGCGTCGACGCCGGCGAGCAGCTTGCCGAGGGTCGACTTGCCGGCGCCGGACGGGCCGACCACGGCCAGCCGCTCGCCCGGCCGGACCACCAGGTCGACGTCCGTCAGCACGTCGTGCGAGCCGGTGTAGGCGTACCGCACGCCGACGGCCTCGATCCGGTCGTCGGCGGGGCGCAGTCCGGTGGCCGGCGGCTCCTGCGACACCAGGCCGACGCCCTTGATGCGGGCGAACGAGGCACCGCTGCGCTGCAGTTGCTCGACCCAGTTGAGCGCCCGGTCCAGCGGGTCGACGAGCTGCCACATGTAGAGGCCGCCCGCCACCACCGCGCCCAGCGTCACCGAGCCGTGGAGGTGGCCGAGGCCGCCCACCAGCAGGACGAGCGCCATCGGCAGCGCGTGCGCGAACTCGGTGACCGGGAACAGTACGGTCCGCAGGAACAGGGTGCGCACCCCGGCCCGGTAGGCGGTGTCGACGGCCCGGTCGACCACGCCGTCCTGGCGCGCCCCGACCCCGTACGCCTCGATGGTCCGGGCGCCGTGGGCAGTGGAGTCGAGGACCTCGGTGACCCCGCCCGCCGCGGCCCCCTCGGCGAGGTAGGCCTCCCGGGCCCGGGACAGGTACCAGCGGCTCACCGCCCAGACGATCGGCAGGCCCACCAGGGCGCAGAGCCCGATCAGCGGGTCGAGCAGGAAGGTCGCGGTGAGGATGACCAGCACCTGGACGACGGCGATGAAGACGTCCGGGGCCGCGTTGCGCAGGGTGGCGGCCACGGTGCCCACGTCCAGCGAGGAGCGGGTCACCAGGTCGCCGGCGCCGACCCGTTCCGCGTACCGCCCGGGCAGTGCGAGCGTCCGGTCGACGACCTCCTCGCGGAGCCGGGCCAGGGCGCGTTCGCCGAACCGGTGGGAGAGGTAGCGGGCGTAGCGGGTGAGCACCAGCTGGGCGAGGGCGAACCCCAGGACCGCCGCGGCGAAGCCGTCCACCTGGCCGACCGTCAGCTCGCCGTTCTCGACCCGGGTGACGATGCGGCCCAGCAGCCACGGCCCGGCGACGCCCGCGAGGGCGGCGAGGCAGGTGAGGGCGACGATCGCGCCCATCGCCCGGCCGTCGTCCGCCAGCAGGCGCCAACTGGCCCGGCGCACCGTCGCGGTGTCGGCGACCGGGAGGCGGTGGGGGGCGTCGGGGGTGTCGGGGTTGCTCATCGGACCATGCCTTCCTCGGCGTCCGCAGGGGCGCTCGCCGGGTGGTCGTCGCTGCCGCCGCGGAACACCAGCGCCGCGTAGCCGGGGTCGCGGGCGAGCAGCTCGCCGTGGGTGCCGGTGGCCCGGACCTTGCCGTCCACCAGGTGGACCACCTCGTCGGCGCGGCCGAGCACCAGGGGGGAGGTGCTGACGACCAGGGTGGTCCGGCCGCCGCGCACGGCGCCGATCCGGGCCGCCACGGCCGCCTCGGTGAGCGCGTCCAGCGCCGAGGTGGGCTCGACCAGCAGCAGCACCTCGGGATCGGCCAGCAGCGCGCGGGCCAGTCGCAGCCGCTGGCGCTGCCCGCCCGAGACGTTGCCGGCGCGGTCGTCGAGCGGCGCGTCCAGGCCGCCCGGCAGGGCGTCGACGATGTCCTCGGCCGCGGCGGCGTGCAGGGCGCGCCGCAGCTCCTCCTCGGTGCGGTCGCCGCGGATCGACACCGCGGAGCGGAGCGTGCCGCCGAACACGTACGCGTCGTCGTCCGACACCAGGATGTGGCGCCGTAGTTCGGCGGGCACCCAGTCGGAGAGCCTGGTGTCGCCCCAGGTGGCGTCCGAGTCGGTGTAGCCGCCCAGCCGCTCGACGACGGTCCGGGCCTCCTCGGGCCGGGCGGCGGCCAGCGCGGTGAGCCGCCCGGGCCGCAGCAGCAGGCCGGAGTCGGGATCGCTCAGCCCCGCCGGGGCCTCCGGCGGGGTCGTCAGTGTCCGGCTGCGCGTCGAATCCGGCCGCAGCGCCAGGATGTCGATGACCCGGCGGGCGGAGACCAGCCCGCGCGGCAGGTCGTCCGCGCCCTCGACGAAGGCGGAGACGGGCACCAGCAGGGCCGCCACGTAGCCGTAGACGGAGACCAGTTCACCGACCGTGATCGAACCGGCGGCCGCCATCCGGGCGCTGAGCCAGGTCACCACGGCCAGGAAGACCACCGGCAGGCAGGCGCCGAGCGCCTGCACCCAACTGGTGAACGAGGCCACCCGGTAGCCGAGCGGGACGAGGGCCTGCGAGCGCTCCCGGTAGCGCCGGGCGAACATCGGCTTGCCGCCGATGCCGTTCAGCACGCCCAGCCCGGCGACCAGGTCGCCGGCCAGGGCCGTCAGCGACCCCTGCTGCTCGCGGTAGCCGCCCTCGGCGCCGTGCAGCTTCCCCAGCAACGGGCCGACGGTGAGGGCCAGTAGCGGCACCCCGAGGAGGATCACCGCCGCGAGCACGACGGAGATCCGGACCAGCAGGACGGCGGTGGCGAGGTAGGCGATGACCGCGCCGACCCCGGGCCCGGTGATGGTCAGCGTCTGCGCGATCCGGCCGATGTCGCCGGCCTGGAGATGGGTCAGCTCACCGGCCGACACCTGGCGCGGCAGCGTCGTCCCCAGCCGGTTGACGTGCCGGGTGATGACCTGGACGGTGCGGTACGCGGCGTCCGCCCGGACGAAGGTCATGGTGCGGTGCCGCAGGATCCCGAGGACGGCGATGAGCGCGCCGACCACGAGGACGGCCGACACCCAGAAGACCAGCGCGCCGCTGTCGCGGGCCCGGAGGCCCTCGTCGATCGTCCTGGACATCAGGTAGGGCGGCAGCATCAGGGCGCACATCCACAGGCTGCCCCAGGTCGAGCCGAGCAGGACGCGGCCGCGTTGCCTGCGCACCAGCCACCAGAGGAAGCGCAGCGGACTCCGGTGGTCCGGCAGCCCGGGATCACGGTAGGGGACCCGGCGCGCACCCCCGGGCAGGTCCGGTCCGTCGCCGGTCATCCCGCCTGCCCCCGGGCAGGCCCCCGAGCTATGAACTGGTCCAGGATCCGTTGACGTCTCATTCCCGGAGTCTGGCAGACCGCCCCGCCACGGAACTGACGCACCCCCAGGTCGGGCCGGCGGGGGCCGCGGAGCCCGGCTGACCCGGGGGTGACGCGGTGGGGGCGGTCGGTTCCGGCGGCCGCCCCCACCGGGTCACCTCTGCGGTGTGCCGGCCGCGCCCACCACCAGCCAGTGGGACGGGAGGTCGATCCGGCTGCCGTCGGGCGCGAACTCGGTGAGGAACAACGGCAGTTCGCCGGAGGCGAGGACGGTGAGCCCGGCGGTGCGGAACAGTTCGCCGAAGGCCGAGTCGACGACCTCGGCGGGGGCGAGGCCGTGCTCGAAGACGGGGCGCAGCTTCGGGGGAGGGCCCTGCGGGCTCTGGGCGAGGCCGGCCAGGACGGCCTTCGCCGACGAGGACAGCTCGACGACGAACGCCCGGCCGCGATCCCCGACCAGGGCGGCGATGGCGTCGGCGACCGGCTGGCGGTCGGCCGGTTCGCACTGGTGGATCAGGGCGCGTACGTACACGTTGGCATCGCCGAGCCGGGCGTGCAGCTCCCGCACGCCCTGCCGGTCGGTGGCGTCGAGCCGGGCGAACTCGGCCCGCCCGTCCGGATGCTGGGTGCGGGCGAGCTCCACGGCGGCGGTGGACAGGTCGACCCCGAGGGCGCGGTCGAAGCGTTCGGCGAGGAAGCGGGTCTGGGTGCCGTTGCCGCAGCCGACGTCGACGACGGGCAGCGCCGGGTCGACGAGGTAGGGGTCGAACAGCGCGAGGTGCACGCTCGCGGTGAGTGCCGGCTCCGCGTCCCAGATCACCGCGCCGGCCTCCGCCGGTGCGTCGCGCCAGAAGCCCTCCCAGGCGTTCAGGTATCGACTCGACACGGGCATGGCGGAGAACCTCCCAGCTGGTGAAGCACGGTGTCGGGATCGTCCCCGGACAGCGGACAGCGGACAGCGGACAGCGCGTGGGGAATCCGGCGAAGGCCTCTGCCTCCCGGCTTTCCCCGGCCCCCGAGCTGTGCGCAGCTCCGTCCGACCGGACGGCCGATGACGGTCAGTCACGCTAACGGCCCCGGCGGGCGAGGCCGGCCGCGCGTCACCCGAACGCGGTAATTCCGAGGGAAGTTCGCCCGAACGGCCGCCCGTCGTGCGAGCGCTTCGCGGTGACCCCGCAGGGCCGGTTCGGGTCGGTGCGGGGCTCAGTCGGCCACGCTCGCGGGGGTGGCGGCGAGGTCGCGGACGGTGTCGGCGATGGCGTGGAAGTCCTTGCGCAGGATCTTGGAGTGGTTGCTCGCGACCTTCGTGCTGACCCGGATGTTCGGGTTGCGGGCGAGCACCGGGTCGAGGTTGGTGCGGATCTGTTCCATCAGCTTCGCTTCGCCGCCCAGGTTGCCGCCCGTGGCGACCACGTACCGGACCGGTGCGGTCACCTGGTCGAAGACCGGGTCGAGGGCGGCGGGCGCGCAGAGCTCGTTGATCTCAAGATTGATCTCGGCGTGCTGCTCGGCGCTCATCCGCGCGGCCATGCCGAGTCGGCGGGCGATCGGGAACAGCGGGCTGAGCCGGCGGAACAGCTTGCGGACCTGCTCCCGGGTGGCGTCGTCGAGCCACTCGTGCGGGAACGCGCCGTCCACGGACACTGCCCCGAGGACGCGGTCCGGGTTCCGGGCGGCCCAGTGCACCGCGAGCATCGCGCCGTAGGACCAGCCCACCAGGATCGGCCGGTCCACGCCCCTCGCGGTGAGGACGGCGTCGATGTCGCGCAGGCACGCTTCGAACGAGTAGTCCGCCGAGCGCTTCGACTTGCCGCGGGCGCGCTCGTCGAAGGTGATGTGCCGGTAGCCGTCGCCGAGGTCGGCGATGACGCGCCGCCAGTGCGACTGGTCGGCGTAGGAGCCGTTGAGGTAGACCACGGGACGGCCGGGCCCGCCGGTGTCGGTCACGGCCAGGGCGGTGTCGTCGACGGAGACCATGCCGGTCCAGACGGGCTGCTTGATGGTCATGGGGTGCCTTCTTCCGGGTGCGGGGGTGGCGGGCTGCTGCGGCTCGTTGTTTCTGATGATGGAAACGCTACGTTGCCTTCACGGATAGTGGCAACAAGTCCGTTGCTTGAAATCGGTATCGATGCAGGTGAAAGCGGAATTATCGTTGCAGTGGCTTTGGATTTAACGCAACGTCAGCCGCCGTCTTCGTTGCACTGGAATGGGGGTGAACGCTATGGTGAGGGCATTCAGGGAAGCGTGAAGGGAGAATCGCGGTGCCGGGAGGCAGGCTCACTCAGCAGGAACGCCAGCAGATCGCGCTGGGGATGGCCGACGGCCTCGCCTACGCGGAGATCGCCAGGCGGCTCGACCGCCCCACCTCGACGGTCACGCGCGAGGTGATGCGCAACGGAGGCCCCACCGCCTACCGCGCCGACCTGGCCCATCGCGCCACCGAACGCCGCCGCGCCCAACGGCGCAGGCCGGCCGCGCCCCGGGGGTCGGAGGCGCCCCCGCAGGCCCACGGGCGCGACGCCGAGGCCGTGCGCGAGTACCAGGAGACGTACACCACCGTCCTGATGGCCTCCGGCATGCCCAAGATGACGGCCCGGGTGCTGGCCTGCCTCACCCTCACCGACAGCGGCAGCCTCACCGCGTCCGAGCTGGCCCGGCACCTCCAGGTCAGCCCGCCGTCCATCTCCAAGGCGATCGCGTTCCTCGACGGCCAGGGCCTCGTCCGCCGGGAGCGCGACGAGCGCCGCCGCGAGCGCTACGTCGTCGACGACGATGTCTGGTACCAGTCGATGATGGCCAGCGCCCGCGCCACCGCCCACCTCGTCGAGGTCGCGCGGCAGGGCGTCGGCGTCCTCGGCCCGCAGACCCCGGCCGCCACCCGCCTGGAGAACATCGCCCGCTTCGTCGATTTTGTCTCCGAGAGCATCGTCCGCGCGGCGGAGCAGGCCCGCGAGATCCTCCACACGAAGCCGGAGGCGGCCCCGGCCGGCCCGGCCGCTCCGGGTTCGGGCCGCGGATAGCCGACGATCAGCGGGAGGCGGCGCGGTAGGCGCGGCGCCAGGGGGCCGGGTCCGCGCCGAGGGCCTGGACGATGTCGGAGAGCAGTTCGACGTCCAGGCGTTGGCGTCCGCTGCGGAAGCAGTCGTAGACGGTGATCCGCCCGGGTGTGCGTTCCCCGGCCGGGACGCCGCGGGCTGCCCGGACGGAGCTGATCCGCCGGACGATCGTCGAGTAGGAGGGGCTGCCGGCCTCCTGCCGGAGCAGGGTGAGGGACTCGGTCAGTGCGTCAAGGGAGTGCGAACGGGCTAGCGTCGCAGCGGAGTTGGCCTCGGCTGCCCGGCAGATGCACGGGGCCGCTGTGGTGCGCATAGGTGACCAGGTCAAAGCTCTGTCCTCCCCCCGCCGGGCCTGCGTGAACAGCCTCTTCGCGCCGGGGGTTCCTGTCAACTGAGGTGAATCAAATGGCGAAATCCATACACTCCCGTTTGTTCGGGATCGTTCGGAAAGCTGCCCAGGCCCTCAACTCCGCTGCCAGGATGGCCGCATTCCGCAGTGACACACCGTCAGAGAGGGAGGTGTCGGACCTCATGAAGTCCGCCCGAAAGATCGTCTCAGCACTGGCACTCGCGATCGGCCTGAGCGTCTCGTTGCCCGTCGCCGCCGCGCAGGCCGACCCCGTCAATCCGCAGCCCTACGCCTACGGTTCCCTCGTGGCGCTCGCCCGCCCGGCCAGCGGCGGCCCCAACGGCACCTACTACTGCATGGACGAGTACCGGCAGACCAACGGCGACGGCCGGCCGGTCGTCCTGCGCCCGTGCGACGGCTCCTGGAACCAGTTCTGGTTCGTCTCGCCGGACGGCCTCATCCACAGCACCAACGACGGCCGTTGTCTGTCGGGCCACGTCCCGAGCGGCCCGTCCGACGGCCCGGGCGCCACGGCGGTGGGGTGCAACGGGGGTGACCCGAAGCAGCGTTGGACGTTCGACACCGACCGCGGCGTGTGCAACGCCGTCGGTGCCTGCCTGACCTACGTCGGCAACCAGGGCCCGCGGTCCTCCTACGGACTCTGGACGCTGGGGCGGAACGCGAGCATGGGGCAGACCCAGGAGTTCGACTGGCACCACTCCGACAGCGACCGTCCGATCAACCCCAACATCTAGACATCTGGGCACTGTCAGGGGCCCGGCGTGGGCGGGGGGGGGGGGGGGGGCGGCGGGCCCCCCCCCCCCCCCCCGGCCGAACGGGGGCGCCGGTCACCAGACGCGGCGGTCGGCGGGGGTGCCGAGGCCGGTGCGGAGGTGGCGGACGAGGCTGCGGCGCAGCTCGCGGTCCTGGTCGGTCTCGACGGGGAGGTCGAGCTGGACGATGTCCACGCCGGCCGAGCGGAGCAGGCCGATGCGGGCGGCGACGGTGGCGGGGGAGCCGGCGTAGGCGGCGGTGAGGGAGCGGCGGATGTAGGCGGCCACCTGCTCGTCGCCCCGGGAGGGGTCGGAGCGGCCGCGCTCGCGGTCGCGGTCGAGCTGGACGGCTTCCGTCCAGGGCCCGCCGCTACCGGAGGTGAGGCGCAGGGCGTCGCGGCGCAGCCGGCGGACGCGGTCGCGGGCCGCCTCGTCGGTGTCGGCGAGGACGACGGTGACGTGCCGCCAGATCCGCAGGGTCCGGCCGTGCGCGGCGGCGGCGGTGCGGACCTGGGCGATCCGCCGCCGAGTGTCCGGCAGCGGCAGCGGGCTGACGGCGTACACCTCCGCGTAGCGGGCCGCCAGGTCGAGGCCCTGCGGTGACGAGCCGCCGAAGGAGAGCAGCTCGCCGCCGGGTCTGGGGTGCAGGCCGGGCCGGGCGGCGGTCACGGTGTAGAACTCGCCCTTGTGGTCGATGTCCTGGTCGGCGGCGAGGTAGCGGGTGAACAGGTCGAGGTACTCGTCGGCCCGGCGGTAGCGCTCCTGCTTGTCCAGGAGGTCGCCGTCGCGGGCCGTGTCGTGGTCGCTGGAGCCGATGATGACGTGGGCCGCCGCCCGCCCGCCGGAGAGGCGGTCCAGGGTCGCGAGGGAGCGGGCGGCGACGGTCGGCGCGGTGGTGCCGACCCGGTGGGCGACCGCGATGCGCAGCCGGGTGGTGGCGGCCAGGGCCCACGAGGCCACCAGCCACGGGTCGGGCCACGAACTGGACTGCACCACCAGGGCGCTGTCCAGCCCGTCCTCCTCGTTCTCCCGCGCGGTGCGGGTGACGTACGCGGGGTCGGCGGTGCGGTCGCGGCCGTCGGGGGCCCAGCGCAGGGCCTGGCGTTCCTGCGCGGTGTGGCCGGGGACGGGTGCGGCGCGGACCCCGCCGCGGATTTCGAGTGGCACGGCTCGCCTCCGGTCGTGAGCGTCGTGAGGGTGACAGGGGATGGGACGGGTGGGGCGCGACGGTCAGAGGGCGGCCGGCCCGAGCCGGGCCAAGGTGTCGAGCAGCTTGGCGCGGCTGACGAACACCTCGGGCGGCAGCGACACGTACAGCTGGATGGTGGTGACACCGGGGCGGTGGTAGGCGAGGATGCGTTCCCGGCACTCCTCCGGCGAGCCGCTGATGAACAGCCCGTCGACGACCTCGTCGGGCAGCGCCTTCTGGGCGCTCTCCGGGTCGCCGGCCGCCCAGAGGCGGTGGGTCTCGGCGAGGAGTTCGCCGTGGCCCAGCCACTCGTGGAACTTGCGGTACGGCTCGCGGTTGAGGATCCAGGCGAGGAACGGCCGGCTGGCGCGGTGGGCGTAGTCGGTGTCCTCGGTGGGGCAGACGAAGACCTTGACGACCAGCTCCTTCCCGGGCGGCTGCGGGCCGACGGCGTCCAGGATCTTCGGCACGTCGTGCGGGAACAGCAGGTTGGTGATGGCGCCGTCGCCCTCGTTGAAGCCGAGCCGGAGCATGTTGGGCCGCAGCGCGCCCAGGATGACCTTGACCGGCTCGGTCGGCGGGTGCGGCAGCCGGTAGCCGGTGATGTCGAAGGTGTCGAACCCGCCGGTGACGTACTCGCCGCGCAGCGCCCGGGTGACGAAGCGCAGGACGTCCCTGGTCCGCTTGAACGGCTCGTCGAACGGGATGCCGTTGATGTCGGTGACGTGCGCGGGCACCGAGGCGCCGATGCCCAGCAGCAGTCGGCCCGGGGCGAGTTGGGCGAGCGTTGCGGCGGTCTGGGCGAGCACGGCCGGGCCGCGGGTGTGCACCGGGACGATGCCGGTGCCGATCCGCAGCGAGGGGGACCAGGCCGCCGTGGCGGCCAGCGGGGTGAAGGCGTCGGTGCCGCCGCCCTCGGCGCTCCACACGTCGGTGTAGCCGAGGTCGGGCAGCCGCTCGACCAGGAACCGGTGCCGGTCGATGGTCAGGCCGGGCAGCGGGAGGGTGATGCCCCACTTGGGCGGCGCGGCGTGCTCGGGGCCGTGCGCGGAGCCGTGTGCGGAGCCGGGCGGGACGGTCCCGCTGTGGTGGTGCGGTCGGTGCGGGTCGGTCATCGGGATGGCCGTCCTTCCTGTGGTGCGCGGTGCTCTTCGGCGGTGGCGGGCGAGGGCGGGGGAGAGGCGGTGTCCGCGGGTCAGCGGACCCATACGGTGGTCAGGTCGAGGAACCAGGACTGCGGCTGCACGAGCCCCTGGACCCTCGGCGAAAGGGCCCGCGGATTGCGGTCGTTGACCACGAACAGCCAGGGCGCGTCCTGGGTGACCAGGGCGAGCGCCTTGCGGTACCCGGCCTGCCGGGCGGCCTGGTCGGCATCGGCGGCCGAGGAGGCGAGCAGCTCGTCGACCTGCGGGTTGGCGTAGTGGCCGGTCCAGAACGGGCTCTTGGAGCCGATGAACAGCGGGAGCAGCGCCTCGGACTGGAACAGCGTGGTGGACTGGGCGACGGCGTCCGAGCCGAGCGCCACCTGGCCCTTGGCCTCGGCGCCGATCAGCGTGGTCCAGTCGGTGGTGCGCAGCTCGACCTTGATGCCGACGGCGGCGAGATCCCGCTGGAGGGCCTCGGCGATCGGCACCGGCAGCAGGTTGCCGCTGCCGCCGGTGGGCACGGTGACGGAGGTGCTGAAGCCGTTCGGGACGCCGGCCTCGGCGAGCAACTGCCGGGCCTTGGCGGGGTCGTAGGAGTAGACGTCGCCGGCGGGGTCGTAGGCGGCGGTGGCGCGCGGCGCGGTCTGGTAGGCGGGGTCGGCGGTGCCGTGCAGCAGCTTCTCGGCGATGGCCTTGCGGTCGATCGCGAAGTTGGCGGCCCTGCGGACCAGCGGGTTGTCCCAGGGCGCCTTGGAGGTGTCCAGGATCCAGTACCAGAGGTGGTCGTAGCTGTTCGTGGCGATCTGGACGCCGTCGGCCTTGAGGCTGTCGATGTCGTCCGGGTTCGGGTACTCGATCCAGTTCACGCCGCCGGAACGCAGGGCGGCGGTGCGGGCCGCGGCGTCCGGCAGCGCCTTGATCACGAGCCGGTCGAGCTTGGGGGCGCCGCGCCAGTAGTTCTTGTTGGCGGCCAGCTCGATCTGCTGGCCCTCGGTCTGCGAGACGAACGAGAAGGGGCCGGTGCCGACCGGGTGCTGGGCGAAGTCCGCCGAGCCGGACTTGCGGACGGCGGTGGGGCTCGCGATCAGGACGTGTGCGAGGTCCTCGGGGAAGTGGCCGTTGGGGTCCTTGGTGACCAGCTCGACGTGGTCGGCGTCGGTCTTGCGGTACGAGGCGATGTCGCCCGCGTACTCGGCGGCGGCGGCGCCGAGGGCGTCGGTGTACTCGGGGCTCTTCTTGTCGAGGTAGCGGGCCAGGTTGAAGACCACGGCGTCGGCGTCGAACGGGGTGCCGTCCTGGAAGGTGACGCCCTTGCGGAGGGTGAAGGTCCACGTCCTGGCGTCGGCGGCGACCTGCCAGTCGGTGGCCAGGGCGCCGGTCACGACCGGCGGCTTGTCGGTGTCCTTGAGCAGTTCGTACCGGGTGAGGCCCTCGTAGAGCTGGAAGGAGACCAGCCGCTTGCCCTCGAAGCCGGCGCCGCCGATCACCGTGTCGGGGTTGGGGAGTTTGCCGGTGGCGCCGATGACCAGGGTGCCGCCGCGGCCGTCACCGCCGCCCGCCCCCGCGGAGCCGCCGCCGTCGGAGCCGGCGCAGCCTGCCGCCGCCGCGAGCAGAACGGCGGCGGCCGGCAGGGCGACGGCTCTGGAGCGGATACGGCTGGTGCGCGTCATGGCGATTCCTCGTCGGTTCGGTGGTGCGGAGGTGCGGGGGTTCGGTGGTGCGGGGGTTCGGTGGTGCGGGGGTTCGGCGGTGTGTCGGCACGGAGCTTCGGCGGCGGGTCACGCGACGCCGGTGGCGGCCTCCAGCAGCGCCCGGGTGTACGGGTGCGCGGGGGAGTCCCAGAGCAGGCCGGCCGGGCCCTCCTCGACCACCCGGCCGTGCCGCAGCACCAGCACCCGGTGGGCGAGGTGCCGGACGACGGCGAGGTCGTGGGAGATGAACAGGTAGGCCAGGCCGGTGCGTTCCTGGAGGTCGGTCAGCAGGTCGAGCAGGCGGGCCTGCACGCTGCGGTCGAGGGCGGAGGTCGGTTCGTCGCAGACGACCAGGTCCGGTCCGGTGGCCAGGGCCCGGGCGACGGCCACCCGCTGGAGCTGCCCGCCGGACAGCTCCCGCGGGTAGCGGTCGGCGAGTGCGGGCTCCAGGCCGACCTGGGCGAAGAGCCGGGCGACGGCCGCGGCGCGTTCGGCGCGCGGCGTACCGTGCAGGCGCAGCGCGAAGGCGACCGCCTCCCCGGCGCGCAGGCTGGGGTTGAGCGATCCGCGCGGGTCCTGCGGGACGAACTGGAGGCGGCCCCGCAGCGCCCGGTCGGCGCGGCCGCGCAGCCGGTACGGATCGCGGCCGGCGAAGCGGACGCTGCCGGCGTCGGGGGCGAGCACCCCGAGGGCGAGCCGGGCCAGGGTGGACTTCCCCGAGCCGGATTCGCCGACCAGGCCGACGGTCTCGCCCGGCGCGACGGTGAGGCTGACGGCGTCCAGGGCGGTCCGGTCGCCGTAGCGCTTGGTGACGGCGTCGACGACCAGGACCGGGCCCGGGCGGGCGGGGACGGCGTCCGGCCGGGTGTGGGCTACGGCGTTCATCGGCGGGCTCCTGGTTCGGCGGCCACCAGGGCGGCGGTGAAGGCGTGTTCCGGGTCGCCCAGCACTCGTTCGGCGGGCCCGAGTTCGACGATCCGGCCGGCCCGCATGACCGCCACGGTGCCGCCGATCCGGCGGGCCGCCGCGAGGTCGTGGGTGACCAGCAGCAGGGCGATGCCGCAGTCGGCGCGCAGGGTGGTGAACAGGTCGAGGATCCGCCCGCGGATCAGCGCGTCGAGCGCGGTGGTCGGCTCGTCGGCGATCAGCAGTTCCGGGCCGCAGCAGATCGCGACGGCGATGGCGGCACGCTGGCGCAGGCCGCCGGAGAGCTCGTGCGGGTAGGCCCGGGCGACGCGTTCCGGGTCCGGGATGCCGGCGGTGGCGAGCAGCTTCGGGACGGCCGCGCGGGCGGCCCGGCGGTCGGCGGCGATCCCGTGCCGCCGCAGCACCTCGGCGAGCTGCGGGCCGATCCGGCGCAGTGGGTCGAGCGAGGCGGTCGGGTCCTGCGGAACGTAGCCGATCCGCCGGCCGCGGACGTCGGCCAGTGCGCGTTCGCCGAGCGCCCGCAGGTCCGTCCCGGCGAGCCGGACGCCTCCGGTGACGGCGGCGCCGTGCCCCGGCAGCCCGAGCACCGTGCGGGCGACGGTGGTCTTGCCGCTGCCGGATTCGCCGAGCAGCACCAGGGAGCGGCCGGCGGGCAGGGCGAGGGAGACGTCGTCGACGGCCCGGACCCCGCCGGGGTACTCGACGGTCAGGCCGTTGATCTCCAGCAGCGCGCTCATGCGCCCACCCGCTTCGCGGCTCGCGGCCGGGCCGAGCCGTCGGCCGAGCGGTCGGCTGAACGGTCGGTGGACCGGTCGGTGGACCGGCTCGCGGCGGCGGGGGCGGCGTGCGCCAGCAGGGCGGCCGTGTCGCCGACGCGGGTGCGCAGCGTCTCGCCGAGGGTGTTGAAGACGACCGAGACGGCGATGATGACCAGGGCCGGCAGGACCGCGACCCAGGGGTGGGTGAGCAGCGAGGGCCGCAGCTCCTCCAGCATCGCGCCCCACTCGGCGGTGGGCGGGGCGACCCCGAGCCCGAGGAAGGACAGCCCGGCGGCGTACATGATGGCCAGCCCGACCAGCGAGGACGCGTACACCAGGACCACCGGCGCGACCACCGGGGCGACCTGGCGCAGGACCAGCGACCCCCAGCCGGCGCCGCTGACCCGGGCGGCCACCAGGTACTCGGCGGCCCGGACCCGCCGGGTCTCGGTGAACGCGACCCGCGCCACCGCGGGGGTGAGCACCACCGACAGCGCGAGCACGGTCGCGCCCAGGCCGGGCGTGAGCAGCGAGGCGATGGCGATCGCCAGCAGCACCCCGGGGAAGGCGTAGAGCACGTCCAGCAGGCGCAGCAGGGCCTGTTCGGTGATCCGGCCGCCGAGCCCGGCCACGACGCCGAGCAGGGTGCCGACGACGGCGGCCACCGCGACCGGGACGAGCCCGCCGGTGAGCGAGGCGCGCCCGGCCCAGATCAGCCGGCTGAGCAGGTCGCGGCCCTGGCCGTCGGTGCCGAGCAGGTGGCCGGGGCTGCCCGGGTCGAGCAGCCGGTCCGCCAGCCGCCCGGCGGCCGGGTCGTACGGGGCGACCAGTGGCGCGGCGAGCGCGAGCAGGACCAGCAGCGCGGCCAGGGCGGCGGGGACGGTCAGGCCGAGGTTCGCTCGGGCGAGGACACGTGACGTCACATCAGTTCCTTACTCGCGGGTCGATCGCCGCGTGCGCCGCGTCCACGAGGATGTTGACGCCGACGAACGCGACCGCCACCACCAGCACCCCGCCCTGCACCAGGGGCAGGTCGCGGGAGGTGAGGGCGTCGTACAGCAGCCGGCCGACGCCGGGCCAGGCGAACAGGGTCTCCACGAAGATCACCCCTTCCAGGAGGTAGGCGAGTTGCAGGCCGCCGATGGTCAGCAGCGCCGGCGAGGCGTTGTGCACGCAGTGCCGCAGCACGGTGGCCGGGCGCAGGCCGCGGGCGCGCAGCGAGTCGGCCAGCTCGCCGGCCAGCACGCCGCCCAGCGCGGCCCGGAACACCCGGGCGGTGAGCCCGAGCGGGACGAGCGCGGCGGCCACGGCCGGCAGGACCAGGTGGCGGGCCAGGTCGGGCAGGCCGCCGGAGCCGAACACGTCGTGCGTGCCCCCGGCCGGCAGCCAGCGCAGGCCCACGGCGAAGACGGCGATCAGCAGCAGGGCCACCGAGTACTGCGGGGCGGAGACCGCGAGGGCGGACAGCGCGCCGGAGATCCGCCCGCCGGGGCCGCGCGGGCGCAGCGCGCCGACGGCGCCCAGCGCCACCCCGCCGACCAGCACCAGCAGGAAGGCGGCCGCGGTCAGGGTCAGCGTCTGGCCGAGCGCCGGGAGCAGCAGGTCGGCGACCGGGCGCTGACCGGAGACGGAGGTGCCGAGGTCGCCGGTGAGCGCGTGCCAGAGCCAGGAGGCGTAGCGGACGGGCAACGGCTGGTCCAGGCCGAGCCGTTCGGAGAGCTCGCGGCGGGCCTCGGGCGGTGCGCCCGGCCCGAGGAAGAGGGCCACCGGATCGCCGGGGACGAGCGTGACGGTCGCGAAGACGACGGCGGTGACGCCGAGCAGGGTCGGTACGGCCAGCAGGAGGCGGCGCAGCAGGAAGCGGGTCACCCGGCCCTCCGTGGCGTGGCGCCGGACTGGCCGGCGGCGGGCCGGTTGGGCGGGGCGGGCATGGGGCTGGTGGTCCTTCCGGGAGGGGCGGTTCGGGGAGCGGTTCGGGACGGTCGGCGGTGGTAACCGGCAGTCACCGGCGGCGTCCGGGGTGCTGGACCGCCGGACCGGGGCCGTGGGACGGGCCGTTCGCCGGGGGCGGATGCCGCGTCGGGGCGGGATCGGGTGCCGGAGCACGGGTCGGGCGGTCCGTGGGACGGGGACGTCGGTGCCGCTCCGGCAGCTGCGGCCGCTTGAAGGAGCGTTGCGGACCGGTGGCCCGGACAGCCAGTCAGCACTTGATGCTGTTACTCCTGGTCACAGCATCCGGAGTGCCAGGACCGCCACTGCCCAGGGCGCCGAGCCCCGGTTCTGTCCTTGACCTGCACAAGGAACCGGACCTAGGGTTCCCCGCATGGCTATTCGGCGGACCGACATCACCCTGGTCGGGATCGGCGGCTCGTGGCACCGACGGTGTTTCGACGAGCTCTGTCGCCCGCGCGCTGCGCGCTGACCGCCCCGTTCCCAGCCGCTGCGGTCGGCGCCCCTCCCCAGTCCCGGATTCCGCAGCCGACGCCCGTGCGCGTCCTCGACGGATCCTCGCCGCAGCACCCGTGCCCACCGGGCCGGCCCGCCACCAGCAAGGGGACCGTATCGCCATGCCGTACCTCAGACGCCCTGCCTCCGCCCCCGGGGGTGCGCGATGGCAGCAGTGAGCAAGCTCGCCGTCCCGGCCGGCCCGCGCGGCCGCCGGATTCCCGCCCGACGCGGCGCCTGCGGCGGCGCCACCCTGGTGGACGCCCCCGCCGCGGGCGCGCCGCCGGTGCACGCCGCACCACCGGCACAGGCCGAGATCGACAACCCGCTCGACCTGATCGCCGGTCACCAGCTGCTGGCGGAGACGGTGACGCCGCCGCCGTCGGTCGGGCCGACCGCCACCGGTTGCGGGTGCGGCCATCCGATGTGCGTGGAGGAGGACCGCGACCGCACCGCCGACGCCCGGGTGTTCCTGGTCGAGCGGCACTCGGTGGCCAGCGCCGGGCTGCGCAGCGTGCTGACCACCGTGCCCGGACTGGCCGTGGTCGGGTCCACCGGCGACCCGCTGCGCGCGGTGGCCGCCGTGCGCCGGGTCGCCCCCGACGTCATCCTGCTCGGCCGCGGCGCGAGCCTGGAGGCCGACCTCGCCGTCGTGGTGGCGCTGCGCGGCCCGGACGCGGCGCCCGACGCCCGGGTGCTGCTGCTGCGCCGGGCCGAGTCGACCGCCGAGGCGAGCCGGATGCTGCTGGCCGGGGCCAGCGGCTGCTTCCCGCTCGACCTGGCCGAGGACCGGATCATCAGCGCCGTCCAACTCGCCGCGGCGGGCGGGTCGGTGTTCCTGCCGGCGCCGCCGCCGGCCCGGACCCACGCGGCGGCGCCCCCGCAGCACGTCGGCGAACTGCCGCCGCAGCACGCCGGACTGACGGATCGTGAGCACGAGGTGCTGGTCCAGCTCGGGCTCGGGCTGAGCAACGCCGAGATCGGGCGGGAACTCGCCCTGGCCGAGGCGACCGTGAAGAAGCACCTCACCCAGGCCATGCGCAAGATCGGGCAGCCCGACCGGCTGCGCGCCGCGCTCTACGCCCACCGGCACGGCCTCGCCGGGTAGTCGTCCCCGCACGTTCTCGTCACCACCCTCCGGAGGGCGGGCCCCCGCCCCCCGGGGGGCCGCCCACCCGGCGGGGGCGCCCCCCCGCCGCCCGGGGCGCAGGGGGGCTTGGCGGGGGGCCGGAGC
>NZ_JBHXTQ010000028.1:0-82428 GCF_042677305.1 Kitasatospora sp. NPDC127121
CCCGCTCCCCCCGCCCCCCCCCCCCGCCGGGCGCCGCCCGGGCCCCCCGGCGCGGGCCCGCCCCCACGACGTTGTGCGGCGGAGCGTCAGCCGACGTGGACGCGCGGGCGGCGGCTGCGGTCGGGTTCGGCCTCGCGCAGCACCTCGCGGGTGACCGGGGCCACCTCGCCCTGGCCGAACAGGAAGAACCGCAGGAACTGGGCGAAGGGGTTGCCCTCGGTCCACTCGAAGTAGAGGTGCGGCTGCTGCCCGGTGCGGTCCCGGATGGTGAGGGCCAGCGCGGCGATCGCGTTCGGGATGCTGGAGCTCTCCAGCGTCAGCACCCGGTAGCGGCCGTGCAGCACCTCGCCGCGCACGGTCAGCTCGGTCTCGAAGTCGGAGGCGTCCCGGACGGTCACCTCGACGAAGACCAGGTCGTCCTCACCGGGGATGTCGTTGTCGGCGCGGATCTGGCGGATCTTGTCGCGGTACTCGGCGACGTCGCGGTGGGTCGGCTCGTTGGCGATCAGCCGCAGCGGGCGGTGCGCGTAGTCCCTGACGAAACGCTCCGCCACGTCGTCCAGCACCACGTCGGTGACGCGCAGCTCGAAGGCGCGGCGCAGCCGGGAGAGCAGCGAGACCAGGATGATGCCGGCGATGAAGCAGGCACCGATCTTCAGACCGTCCGGCCGCTCCAGGCAGTTCAGCACGGTGGTGTACAGGAAGATCGCCGCGATGATCGCGAAGGCGGTGGTCCAGCCCCGCTGCTTCGCCTTGTACGCGGCGATGGTGACGGCGATGGCCGCCGAACTGATCAGCACCAGCACACCGGTCGCGTACGCGCCGCCCTGGGCGTCCACGTTGGCGTCGAACAGCCAGGTGACCAGGAAGCCGATCAGGGTCAGCACGATCACCATCGGCCGCACCGCGCGGGCCCAGTGCGGGGCCATGCCGTAGCGGGGCAGGTAGCGCGGCAGCAGGTTGAGCATGCCCGCCATGGCGGAGGCGCCGGCGAACCAGAGGATGGCGATGGTGGACAGGTCGTAGACGCTGCCGAAGGTGCCGCCCAGGTACTCGTGGGCCAGGTAGGCGAGGGCGCGGCCGTTCGCGTCGCCGCCGGGCTTGAACTGGTCGGCCGGGATCAGCAGGGTGGTGATGAAGCTGGTGGTGATCAGGAAGCAGCTCATGATCACGGCGGCCGTGGTGAGCAGCTTGCGGGTGCCGCGGATCCGGCCGGTGGGCTTCTCCTCGGTGTCGTCCGGGTCCCCCTCGATGTGCGGCATCACGGCGACACCGGTCTCGAAGCCGGACAGGCCGAGCGCCAGCTTCGGGAAGACCACCAGCGCCACGCCCACCATGATCACCGGGTTGCCGTGCTGGGCGGTCAGCGCACTGGTCCAGTCCGTGACCACGTGCGGCGCCTCGATGATCTTCCAGATGCCGACGGCCACCACGACCACGTTCAGCACCAGGTAGACCGCGACCAGGGCCACCGCCAGGCCGATCGCCTCGCTGAAGCCCTTCAGGAACACCGCGCCGAGCAGCGCGACCAGGATCAGCGTGATCAGCACCTGCTTGCCGCCGAGGACGCTGGTCAGGTGCGGGTTCTCCACCAGGTGCGCGCTCGCGTCGGCGGCCGACAGGGTGATCGTGATGAGGAAGTCCGTCGCCGCGAAGCCGAGCAGCGCCAGGACGAACAGCTTGCCCTTCCAGAACGACAACAGCCGCTCCAGCATCGCGATCGAGCCCTCACCGCGCGGGCTCTCCTGCGCGACCCGCCGGTAGACCGGCAGCGCGCCCAGCAGGGTGACGATCACCAGCACGATCGTCGCGATCGGCGACAGCACGCCCGCGGCCAGCGCGGCGATGCCCGGCTGGTAGCCGAGCGTGGAGAAGTAGTCCAGGCCGGTCAGGCACATCACCCGCCACCAGCGCTGGCCCTTGTGCGCACCGGAGTCCCCCACCTGCGCGCCGCCCTGCGAACCGTCCTGGCCGGCCTCCCCGGTGGCCGGCTTGTCCGCCGACACGTCCTCCAGCAGCCAGCCGCGCAACCGTATTCGCGCCGACGACGGTTCCGCCGTCGCCGCCTCCGTCGAACCCGACGAAACCACCTTGCACCTCTTGTTAAAGACCCCGTAAAAGCGCCGTCGGGCGACGGCAGTGCGACAGGCTATGCGACCGGCGTTAAGGACGCGTCATCGCCCCGCGTTAAGAAAACGTCATTGCTCCGCAGGTCGCGGCGGGTGGTGCGCCCGGTGGCAGTGCGCCCGCGGCCGGGCGCCGACGGGCCGGCCGCGCGGCGTCGGGACAGGGCCGCTCCCCCGCCCCGACGCCGCGTGCCGCGAAGGTCAGGCCCGGTAGCCGAGGACGGTCATCATGCCCGTCTCCGCGTGGTAGACGTTGTGGCAGTGCACCATCCACAGGCCCGGATTGTCGGCGTCGAAGTCGACGGCGAGCGTCGCGCCCGGCAGCACGATCGCGGTGTCCTTGCGGGGCCCGTCACCGGGCAGCGCGAAGGTGTGGCCGTGCAGGTGGACGGGGTGCCACATGCTCGTGGTGTTGCGGAACTCCAGCCGGACCCGCTCCCCCGCCGCCACCGGGTAGCGCTGCGCCGGGTCGTACCGGCGGCCGTTGAACGCCCAGTCGGCCTTCGCCATGCCGCCGGTGATCTCCAGCCGCACCGTCCGGTCCGGCGCCCTGGCGGGCAGCCGCACGCTCGGGTCGGCCTTGAGCTGTGCCGCGCCGAGCAGCCTGCCGTCCAGCTCCGCCGGGCGCACCGAGGCGTCCGGCGCGGCGCCGCCGCCGGTGCGCAGCAGGGCGAGTGCGGCGGCGTTCTTGCCCTCGGCGAGCGCGGTCAGCGGGAACACGCCGTCCTGGACGGTCACCAGCACGTCGTAGCGCTCGCCCATGCCGAGCAGCAGCGCCTGGGTGGTGGCCGGCTCGACCGGGAAGCCGTCGGTGTGGGTGACGGTCAGCTCGTGGCCGCCCAGCGCGACCCGGTAGGCGGTGTCGCCGCCCGCGTTGATCAGCCGGATCCGGACCCGGTCGCCGGGCTTGGCGGTGAAGGTCTCGGGCGCGGTGGCGAGCCGGCCGTTGACCAGGTGGAACGGGTAGCCGACGTCGCCCGCGTCGCCGCCGAGCAGCGCGCTGCGGGCGCCCATCAGCATCCGGGACGGGCCGGCGGCGGTGGGCGGGGCGGTGCTCGGGGTGCCGGTCGGAGTGCCGCCCATGGCCGCCATGTCGTGGCCGCCCGTCGCCGAGTGGTCCATCCCCGCGTGGTCCATCGCGCCCATGCCCCGGGCGAGTTCGGCGAGCACGGCGTCCGGGGTGCTGCCGTCGACCCCGTCCACCCAGTCGTCCAGGACGACGACCCACTCCTTGTCGTAGCGCAGCGGCTCCCTCGGGTCCTCGACGATCAGCGGCGCGTACAGGCCGCGGTCCTGCTGGACACCGGAGTGCGGGTGGAACCAGTACGTCCCCGGGTGGGCGAGCGCGAAGCGGTACTCGAAGCCGGCGCCCGCCCGCACCGCGTCCTGGGTGAGCCCGGGCACGCCGTCCATGTCGTTGCGCAGCGCGAGGCCGTGCCAGTGCAACGAGGTGGGCTGCGGCAGGTGGTTGGCGAGACTGACGGCGAGCGTCTCGCCGACCGTGGCGCGCACCTCCTGGCCGGGCAGGCGGTCGCCGTACGCCCAGCTGCGGACGGTGCGGCCGCCCAGGTCGAGCGTCGTCTCGGTGGCGGTGAGCGCGACCTTGCGCTCCGGCCCGGGCCCTCGCCGCGCCTCGGCGGCGGCGACCTCGGGGCCGCCGGGGGCGACGAAGCCGCCCGGGGTGGTGGGGGCGGCGCCCCCATGGTCCATGCCCTTCATCGGATCGGCGGAACAGGCGGCGAGCAGACCGGTGCCGGCGGCGGCGAGCGCCGCGCCGAGCACGGTACGACGGGTGGGTGTGCGCATGACGGAGTGCACCTCGTGCGGTGGGTGTGGGTGAGCAGGACGTCGCGACGGCCGTCCCGCCCGCGCCGGAGCGCGGACACGGGGCGGCCGGCGCACGCCTACTGACGCAGCACCGACAACCGGGCGAGGAGGATCCGCCCGCCTCCGGGCGGCGGCAGCGCGCGAACGGCCCGCAGCAGCCGGGCCCTCACCTCGGCGGCGACGTCACCGCTGTACCGCAGCAGGGGGCCGGCGATGAGGAGCAGCAACGTCCAGCCGGCGAGGACGGCCAGACACACCGTCATCGGATCCATGCCGTCGGCCGCTGCGGTGTGCACCGTCTCCTCGGCGCCCGCCGGGTGACCGGCGCTCACGGCGTGCCGCGCCGGCCCGTGGTCTGCCCCGTGCTCCACCCCGTGCCCGCCGACGGTCGGATGGCCGAGCGTGTGCATCGCCACGATGCCGAGCAGGAGCGCCGCGAGGAGCAGCAGGCGCAGGGCCCGGGGGACGGCCGGACGCGGCTCCGCCATCGTCCACCTCCCGACCGATCCCGCCATCAGTTACCCCCGCAGGGTATCCCGAATCACAGCCCCCGGCCGCGCCGGGGCAGGTCGCCCGGTCCGTGCCCTCCCCGCCGCCGAAGATCGATCCGTTAGCATCCGTCAGCAGTTTGTCGACACGGACCCGGGCGGCACGCCGGTCCGGGGCTCATCAACGGGGGGAAAGACATGGCAGATCCTGATCTGGCCTTGGAGTTCAAGGTCAACCCAGCCGAACTGGACGGCTGCGGGCAGAGCGCCCAGCACATCGGCGGACTCATACCGGGAGAGACCGCGAAGATCACCGACCCGTGCAACCAGGCCGCCGGAGGCCTGAAGGGCTGGCTCACCGCCGCCGCCATCCAGAACTGCGGCACGAACTGGAAGACGCTGCTGGACAAGCTCGGCGGCGACATGGGCGACGTCGGCACCAAGCTCGCCACCTCGGCCGCCTACTACCGCCAGGTCGAGAAGGACATCCACGGGAGCATGCGGAACCCGGCCGCACCACTCCCCAACGAACCCGACCCGTTCAACACGACCTTCGTCCCTGGCCCCGTGAAGCCCGCCGACGCGAAGGCGGCCGCGTAAGCGATGGACATCAAGACCCTCCACGACGCCGACCTCATCAACCTCACCACCGCGAAGACCGCCTTCGACACCCTGGCCACCGCCTTCGGCCAGCACGTCGAGAACTGGCAGCACGAGGTCGTCGACCGGCTGAACCACTCCCAGTGGACCGGGAACGCCGCCGGTCACGCCCAAGCCCGGATCCAGCTCCTGGAGAACGAACTCCAAGCCGCCCAACAGGAGATCGGCCTCGTCAGCAGAGCCCTGTACGACGCGGCCGAGGGCTTCGCCGCCGCCCAGGCGCACCTGATCAACGCCCTCGACGACGCCAGGACCCACAAGCTGACCGTCGCCGCCGACGGCGGGATCACCTGGGACAACGACCCCGGCTCCGCCACCTTCGCCGGCACCGACGCCGAGTCGCAGGCCCGGCAGATCAGCAGCCGGATCACGGCCGCACTCGCCGAGGCCGACCACGCGGACCAGACGATCAGCGCCCGGCTCGCCCACCTGGCCGGCAACGCGAGCGACGGCACCGGGCTCGACGCCGCCACGGCGAAGACCGACCTGGCCGCCGCGAACGCGCTCGAACAGGTCCCCGCCGCCGGCACCGACCCGAACAGCGTCAAGGGCTGGTGGAACGGGCTGACCGACGAGCAGCAGCACCGGATGATCCTCAACCACCCCGACCAGGTCGGCGCCCTCGACGGCGTCCCCGCGCTCGCCCGGGACCAGGCCAACCGGATCAACCTCCAGCGCGGCAGGCAGGACCTCCAACACCAGCTCGACGGCCTCGGCCCGGAGCCGAAGCACTACCTGTCCGTCGCCGAGACCAACGGCGGGCCCGTCCAGAACCCCGACTACACGGCGTGGAAGCAGAAACGCGACGACCTCGAAGACAAGCTGAAGGGCGTGACGGCCATCGAGAACCGGCTGAACACCCCGGTCAACGCCGAACACCCGCCCACCTTCCTGCTGGGCTTCGACACCAACGGCAAGGGCCACGCGATCATCGCGGCCAACAACCCCGACACCGCCGACAACGTCTCCACGTACGTGCCCGGCACCGGCGCCCGGCTCGGCAGCATCGGCAGCGACATCAACCGCTCCGACCTGATGGTCAAGTCGGCCAACGACGCCAACCGGAAGGCGCAAGACCCGAGCACCACCTCGTCGATCACCTGGGTCGGCTACGACGCTCCGCAGACGATCATCCCCGAGGCCGCGGACGACAAGTACGCGAAGAACGCGGAGGACAAGCTGCACGCCTTCGAGACCGGGCTGCACGCCACGCACGAGGGGAAGCTGTCGAACAACACCGTCCTCGCCCACAGCTACGGCACCACGACCGTGGGCTACGCCATGCGCGACAAGGGCCTTCCCGTCGACAACGTCGTCCTCATCGCCAGCCCCGGCTGCGGCGTCGAAAACGCCAAGGACCTGAACATCGACCCGTCCCGCGTGTACGTGGCGCAGAGCCCGGCCGACGCGATCGGCTGGGCCGCCGCCACCGACCCCGGCGGGATGGCGGACAACATCGTCGACAACGTCGCCAGCTCGTGGGGCCTCGGCGACGGTGACCACCACCTGATCCACGGCCGACAGACCACCGTCCCCCAGTTCGGCGCGCAGGTCCTGCCCACCAATCCCAACGCGGGGCATTCGGACTACTGGAACGACGATTCGCCCACCCTGACCTCCATGGGCCAGATCATCGCCGGAAAGCGGGTCTCATGAGCACCACCGAGCACACCCCGCTGATCAAACGGGTCACCACCACCGCCGTGCTGGCGGTCGCCGTACTGGCCCTGAACGCCTGCGGCGTGCAGACCTTGAACGAGCGGTCGAAGTCCACGATCACGCTCGACCAGGCCAAGAAGCAGATCGACACCTACCTCGCCGACACCCTGGCCAAGCTGCCGGTCAAACCGACCGCGAGCTCGGGCGATTTCTTCGACATGGAATGCGACGCCAACGACATCGGCCCGCACGGCAGGACGCAGACCCATCGGGGATACGACTTCGGCGACGTCCCGTCCGCGCCCAAGGCCGAGGCGGCGAACGCCTTCCGAACGTTCCTGACCGGCCAGGGCTTCCAGCCGGTTCAGGATCCCCCCAATTTCCACAACGACTGGATCAGGCTGAAGAACCCCAAGAACGACTTCCTCGCCACCCTGGACGGGGTCTCCGACGCCAGCCACGACCTCACCCTCCGGGTCAGCTCCCCCTGCGTCTGGCCCGACGGCACGCCACCGGCCTGATCCGAGCCACCGCACCGGGGCCGCACCCTCCGCAGGGTGCGGCACCTGCACGTCCGCCCGCACCGACCCCGGAACAAACCCCGAGGATCGCCCCCTAAGGGCGTAGACGCGCCCGGGGGCGGGCATGGCTGGATCGTGGAACCCCGAGCAGCAGCCGTGAGAAGGTGTCAGCCATGAAGGTGATCGAGTTCGTCCTCAATGTCATTTGGCTGATCTTCTGCGGTATCTGGATGGCTATTGCCTATACCGTCGCCGGAATTATCTGCTGCGTGCTGATCGTGACCATCCCGTTCGGCGTCGCGTCCTTCCGAATTGCCGGCTTCATACTGTGGCCGTTCGGGCGGACGACCGTGGAGAAGCCGGGTGCCGGGGCGGCGTCCTGCGTCGGGAACGTCATCTGGCTGATCTTCGCGGGCTGGTGGCTGGCGATCGCGCACCTGGTGACCAGCATCCCGCTGTTCCTGTCGATCATCGGCATCCCGTTCGGCTGGGCGAACCTCAAGATGATCCCGATTTCCCTCATGCCGCTCGGCCGCGAGGTCGTCCCCACCGACAAGGCCTGGGGCGCCCGGTAGCCGTTTGAGAAGCAGCCGCAGGATAAACGGCCCCGGGCCGGCGGAAGAACCGCCGGCCCGGGGCCGTTCGGTGTGTGCGGACGGGCGGGCTCGTACCGGGCGGCGGTAGATCAGGTCAGAGGCCGAGCAGGCGCACGGCCTCCGCGCGCATCTCGACCTTGCGGACCTTGCCGGTGACGGTCATCGGGAACTCCTCGACCACGTGCACGTACCGCGGGATCTTGACGTGGGCGAGCCGGCCGGCGCAGTAGGTGCGGACGGTGTCGGCGGTGAGCGGCTCGGCGCCCGCGCGCATGCGGATCCACGCCATCAGCTCCTCGCCGTACCGGGCGTCGGGCACACCGACGACCTGGACGTCGAGGACGTCGGGGTGGGTGTACAGGAACTCCTCGATCTCGCGCGGGTAGAGGTTCTCGCCGCCGCGGATGACCATGTCCTTGATCCGGCCGGTGATGGCGAGGTAGCCGTCCCGGTCCATGACGGCGAGGTCGCCGGTGTGCATCCAGCGGGCGGCGTCGACGGCCTCGGCGGTGCGCTCGGGCTCGCCCCAGTAGCCGAGCATGACGGAGTAGCCGCGGGTGCAGAGTTCACCGGGCTCGCCGCGCGGGACGGTCCGGCCGGTGGCCGGGTCGATGACCTTGACCTCCAGGTGCGGGCCGACCCGGCCGACGGTGGAGACCCGGCGGTCGACCGTGTCGTCGGCGCGGGTCTGGGTGGAGACGGGCGAGGTCTCGGTCATGCCGTAGCAGATGGCGACCTCGGCCATGCCCATCCGGCCGATGACGTCCTTCATCACCTCGGCCGGGCAGGGGGAGCCCGCCATGATGCCGGTGCGCAGGCTGGTGAGGTCGTGGCGCGCGAAGTCGGGGTCGGCGAGTTCGGCGATGAACATGGTGGGCACCCCGTACAGCGAGGTGCAGCGCTCGGCGGCGACGGCGGCCAGGGTGGCGCCCGGGTCGAAGGAGGGCGCGGGGATCACCGTGCAGGCGCCGTGGGAGATGGCCGCGAGGTTCGCCATCACCATGCCGAAGCAGTGGTAGAACGGCACCGGAACGCAGATCCGGTCCTGCTCGGTGTAGTTGAGCAGTTCTCCGACGAAGTAGCCGTTGTTGAGGATGTTGTGGTGGGACAGGGTCGCGCCCTTGGGGAAGCCGGTGGTCCCGGAGGTGTACTGGATGTTGATCGGGTCGTCCGGCGTCAACTCCCGCTGCCGCTGCGCGAGAAGGCCGGGGTCGGCGCGGCGCCCGGCGGCGAGCAGGGTGTCCCAGTCGGGGCTGCCGATCAGCACCATCCGCTCCAACTCCGGGCACTGGGGCCGTACTTCCTCGATCATTCCGGCGTAGTCGGAGGTCTTGAAGCGCTCGGCCGCGACCAGCAGGCGGATCCCGGCCTGGTTCAGCACGTACTCCAACTCGTGTGAGCGGTAGGCCGGGTTGATGGTGACCAGGATCGCGCCGAGCTTGGCGGTGGCGTACTGGGTGAGCGTCCACTCGGCGCAGTTGGGCGCCCAGATGCCGACCCGGTCGCCCTTGGCGATGCCGAGGTCGAGCAGGCCGAGGGCCAACGCGTCTACGTCGGCGGCGAGTTCGGCGTACGTCCAGCGGCGGGCGGTGGCCCGGTCGACCAGGGCGTCCCGTGCGGGGAAGGCGCGCACCGCGCGGTCGAGGTTCTCCCCGATGGTGTCGCCGAGCAGCGGCACGTCCGAGGTGCCGGAGGCGTAGCTGCGCGGGGTCGGCGTGGTCGGCACGTTCTGACTCCTGGGTGGGCGCGTGCGGGTCGGCCCCCATGGTCTCCGCCTCGCGCCCGCGCCACCACCCCCGAACGGGGGTGCGGACACGATGCTGGGGCCGTCCGTCGGGTTCGACGGACGGCCCCAGCAGTCGGGTCAGCCGTTGATGCAGGTGTTACCGAAGGCCGGGTTGAGGATGCTGATGATGCCGATCGAGTTGCCGCAGACGTTGGCCTCGAGGTTGATCGGGATCTGGATCTGGTTGCCGGAGAGCACACCGGGGGAACCGAACGCGACACCGTTCGCGGTCGCGTCGCCCGCGGAGGCGGTGCCGGCACCGGCCAGAACGGCCACAGCGGCGAGTGCGGTGGCGGCGAGGGTGGTACGAATACGCATTGCGTCACTCCTTGTGAGGGCAGCGAACATCCATGTGACGAACACACTCGCACCGATCGAACTCGATGGCAGGCCGGGAACGGCCGAATTGGTCACTCAGAGGGCGTGTCGCCCTCCCGCTCCCCCGGCACCGGCCGCGCGGACCCGGACGCGCTCACCCATTCCAGCAGGTCCCGGGCCGGTTCGAGCCCCGGTTCGGCCGCCACCGCGCGGTGCAGCAGTCCGAGCGCGAACGCCCTGTCACCTGCCGCCAGTGCGTCCAGCGCCCGGTTGTAGTCGATCCGAGCGGCGTAACGCAGCCGGAACAGCACGCCGAGATCCTCCCGGCAGGACGGACAGCGCAGGCCCTGCGGGTCCGCCGGGACGGCGCACTGCGGGCAGCGCACCTCGATCGGCGGAACCTCGGCGACCTGCCCGCCGATCGGGTGCACGTCGGCCGGGGACACCTCGGACGGGTACACCTCGAACGGTGGTACCTCGGACGGAGTCACGTCGGGCGGAGTCACGTCGGAGTTCATCGCGGACCGGCCTCCTCCGGACGGACCGGACCGAGCGACTCCGCGAGCGGCTCGCTGCCCAGTTCCCGCTGCGCCTGCGCGTACAGCGCCAGCAGCGCCGAGCTGTGCTGGTTGGCGGCCTCCATGTTGGCCGACTCCACCGCCTCGTCCAGCCCGCGCAGCTCGGCCATGATCCGCTGGGCCAGCGCCGGCGAGACCATGTTCTGGTTGACGTAGACGTTGCACATGGTGAGCATCCGGAAGGTGTGCCCGAGCGAGTCGCACAGTTCGTCGGCCCGCTGGGCTGCGCGCATGGCGCCCTCCCAGTCGGCCGCCTCGCGGCGCAGCCGCAGGTCGGCGGCCACCGAGCGCAGCCGGTCGAGGTCGCTCGGGTCGAGGTGCTTCTCGCAGTAGTGGATGAACAGGCTGAGGTACGCCTCCGAGCCGCGCACCCAGCGCTGGGCCTTCAGCTGGCGCTGGGCCCGCTCCAGCGCCTCGTCCACCGACTGGCCGCGGGTCTGGCCGGCGGCCAGGTCGTCCAGGCTGTCCATGAGGCGCTGCGCCTCGCGCATCTCGGCCTCGGTGAGCTCGCCGCCCCAGCGGTCGGTGAAGGTCTCGATCTGCCGCTGCTGCTCCTCGACCTGGACCTTGAGCTCGGGGTCGAGGGTGACGCGCTCCAGCTTGACGGTCTTCTCGCCGCCGCCCTGGATCCGCACCGACAGGGTGATGGTGCGGTCCCGGTCGAGGCCGAAGGACACCTCCACGGGGGTGCGACCGCCGAGCCCGGCGGGCAGCCGCAGGGTCAGGTGGCCGATCAGCTCGTTCTGCTGGGCGATCTCGTGCTCGCCCTCGTAGACCGCGATCTCCAGCCGCTGGCGGCCGCTGCCGGAGACCACGAACTCGCGGCTGACCGGCGAACTGGTCGGGTAGCTGGTGTTCTTGGGGATGATGACGGCCAGCCGGCCGTCGTTGAGCTCGATACCGAGGTTCTTCGGGGTGATGTCGAACGGGTTGGTGACCTGCATCAGCTCGCCGCAGCCCTGGCAGGCCTCGCTGCCCGGCGGGTTGACCACGCCGCAGGCGGCGCAGCGCAGGCCGACGTCCTCGGCGGCGGTCGAGGCGACCCTGGTCTGCCCGGGTGCGGCGGAGTTGAGCGCCTCGCCGCACAGCTCGCAGGCGGTGACGCCGGGGGCGGCGGGGGTGCCGCAGCGCGGGCAGTTGTCGCTGCGCACGGCGGTGGCCGCCTGGGACTGCGCCGGGATGGCCGCACCGGCGGCCGAACCGCCCAGCTCCTGGCCGCACTTGGGGCAGGCGGCGGCCTCGGCGTTGACCGGGAGGTGGCAGCCGGTGCAGGAGACCCGGGGCCCGCCGAGCAGCGTGGTGGCGCAGTTGGCGCAGTTGGAGGCGGAGAGGTCGCCGGGGGCCCGGCACTCGGGGCACTCCACCTCGCCGACCAGCGCGGACTGCACGGCCGCGCCGAGCGCCACGCACTGCATCGGATTGACGCCGCGCCGGATCCGGCGCGGCCCGAAGACCTCGCCGAGCCGCCGGGCCACCAGCGGGATCGCCGTGGAGCCGCCGACCAGCACCACCTCGTCGATGTCCCCGACGGTGAGGTTGGCCTGCATGATGGCCTTGTGGGTCAGCTCGATGGTGCGCTCGATCTGGGCCTCGATCAGCTCCTCGAAGCGGGCCCGTTCGAACTCCGTCTCCAGCACCAGCTGGCCGGCGCCGAGGCCGGGCAGGATCACCTCGGAGGCCTCCTGGTGGGAGAGCTCGATCTTGATGGTCTCGGCCGTGGAGGCGATCTTGGGGCGGTCCCGCAGGTCGGGCTGGTAGTCCGCGCCGTACTCCTCGCGGATGTCCTCCAGCAGTGCGGTGGTGATGGCCCGGTCGAAGTCGTCGCCGCCGAGCAGGTTGTCGCCCTCGATGCCGAGCACCGAGACCGAGCCGGGCACCAGCAGCAGGATGGAGATGTCGAAGGTGCCGCCGCCGAGGTCGTAGACCAGGACGGTCCGGCCCTCGTCGCCGGCCTCGGAGGTGATCCCGTAGGCGAGCGCGGCGGCGGTCGGCTCGTTGATGATCCGCAGCACGTGCAGGCCGGCCATCCGGCCCGCCTCCTGGGTGGCGGCGACCTGCCGTTCGCCGAAGTACGCGGGGACGGTGATGACGGCCCGGTGGAAGGGCTCGCCGAAGCGCTGCTCGGCGTCCTCCTTGAGGCGGTGCAGGATGATCGCGGAGATCTCGATCGGGGTGTAGGAGCGGCCGTTGAACCAGACGTTGACGTCGCCGTCGGTGCCGGCCGTGACCTTGTAGTCGACCTCCTTGAGGGCCGCCTGGACCTGCGGGTCCTTGAACTTGCGGCCCATGAAGCGCTTGACCGAGCGGATCACGTTGACGCCGTCGATGGCGACCCGGCTGCGCGCCGTGGAGCCGACCAGCAGTTCGCCCTTGCGGCCGCTGCCGACCACGGAGGGCGTGGCCTCCTGGTTCTGCCGGTTGAAGATGATCTCCGGCTCGCCCCGGCGCAGGTGGGCCACCACCGAGTTGGTGGTGCCCAGGTCGATGCCGAGTGTGCGGTACATGTCGTTCCCCTCTTGCCCCTCGTGGTCCTGGCTACTTCTTCCGCTTGCGCCGGCCGCCCGCGGTCGTTCCCTTCCGGCGGGCCCGGGGCGGGGCCGCCGTGGCCCGGGCGGCGGGGTTCACCGGCGCGGCGGCGGGTTCGGGGCCGCCGTCCGCGTCCTCGGCCTCCGTGGGCGCGGTGTCGTCGCCCCCGGCTTCCGTAGGCTCAAGGTCCGGCGACGCAGCCCCCTCCGGTACGGGCTCCAGGGCCCGCTCGACGTCCTCCCCGAGGACCGGCTCCCCCACCGGGGCGGGCTCGGGCACCGCGGCGACGACGACCTGGGCGCGGCGCAGCACCTCCTCCTCCCAGAAGAACCCGGTGACCACCGTCCGGACGACCGTCTCCGGCGCCACTGCGGGACGCGGCTCGGTGCCGACGATCTCGGTCAGCGCCGGGTCCGCCGCCAGCCCCTCCAGCCGCATCGGGCGCACCCCGGCCTTGGCGAGGCGGCCGAGCAGCCGCCGGCGGGTGGCCTCGATCCCGGTGCCGCGTCCGAGCAGCACCAGCTCCCGGTCCAGGCCGAGCGCGGCGAGGGCGTCGTCCACCTCGACCAGGATGCCCAGCAGGTCCCGCTGGGTGGCCCGGGCGGTCTGCGCCTCCTCGGCCCGCAGGCGCTGCAGGAGGGAGGCCCGGTACAGCAGTTGGCTGAACGCCTGGTCGAGGTCGACCTCCAGGGCGCGCTGCGGGACGTCCAGCGGCCGGTGGCCGTCGGGCGCGGGAGCGGTCGGCGTGTCGGTCATTCGGGTACCTCGATCTGCGGCAGCACGGACAGGTCGGCCGCGTAGCGGGCGGGGACGGGCGGTTCGGGGTCGGCGCCGCCGGGGGCGGGTTCGGCGAAGTCGGCCGCCGCCTCGGCCCGGTGCAGCACCAGGAGGGCGGCGGCGGGCGGCAGCGGCGGGCGTTCGACGACCAGCAGCGGTTCGGCGAGGGCGGGCGCCAGCAGGTCGGCGGCCTGGTCGACCGGCTCCGGCGGCAGGGGGCGCTGGAGGTCCAGCTCCAGCCGCCGGTCGGGGTTGCGCAGCAGGGCGGCGGCGTCCTGGATCTGCTGGCGGGTGTAGCGGCCGGCCTTCATCGCCGGGCCGACGGCGAGGTTGATCTCGCGCACGCCGGCCGTGAGCGCAACGCCCAGGACCTCGTACGGCGACGGTTCGTGCAGTGGCATGGCGGGCGGCTTCTCTCCTCACGGCTGACGATTGCTCAGGGATTGGCTGTGGCTCGGGGATTGGCTGCGGTTGCGGTTGCGGCTGCGGCTCAGGGATGGACGTATGGGCTACGACGACGGCGGCGGCTCCGCGGTTGCCGTCAGCGCAGTGCGCCGATCCTCCGTTGCAGGGCGCGCAGGTCGCGGTCGTCCGGGTTGTACTCGACGGCCTTGCCGATCAGCGAGCGGGCCTCCCGGAACTGGCGCAGGTTGGCCTGGCCGACGGCGTAGGAGCTGTAGACGACGCTGAGTTCGACGTGCAGCTTGGCGACGTCCTCCGGGGTGCGGGAGAGCGCGAGCGCCTCCTCCAGCAGCCGGATCGCGTCGCGGTAGCGGTGGGCCTCGTAGTGGCCGATGGCCTCGCCGCGCCAGACGCTGACCATCAGGCGGCGGATCTCGGCCGAGTCGTCGTAGGACCTGGCCTTCTGGAGCATGGCGGCCTGGGTGGTGAACGGGCTGCCCTGGAGGTTGTCCAGCATGTGGTTGGCCAGCATCACGGCGACCCGGCGCGGGGCCTCCTCCTCGGTGTCGCCGTCCCATTCCGGGTCGGCGCGCAGGGCTTCCGCCATCCGGGCGACGGCGAGGGCTCGGTGGTCCGCGAAGGCGGCGATGCGGGAGAGGTGGCGCAGGACGAAGGCGAGGCCGAGCCGGTGGTCCGGGTCGGGGTTGAGCGTGATCAGCTCCCGCCACGCGTCGGCGGCCTCCTCCAGTTCCGCTTCGGGGGCGTCGGGGCGGCTGAGCTGGCCGGCCCGGTTGCCGAGGGCGGCCTCCAGGAAGTGGACGGCGGTCGGGTCGCCGGGGGCGAGTTCCATGCTCTTGCGCAGCAGGACCAGGGCGCGGGGGTAGTCCTTGGCCTCGTTGTTGATCTTGCGGGCCCACTGGGCGTAGGTGGCCCCGAGGTCGCCGCGCACCTCGGGGTGGTCGGGGGCCAGCGCGAGGGCCTTCTCCAGGAGTTCGGTGGCGCCCGCCTGGTCGTCGTCGCTGCTCTTGAGCAGGGCGCGGGCGGCCCGGACGCCGCACTCGGCGGCGATCGCGGGCGCGTCGGCGGGCAGGACGGCGCCGGGCACGGCCCGGGCGCGGGTGAGGCAGTCCAGGGCCTCGCGCCAGTCCTGGTTGCGGTGGTGCTCGCGGGCCTCGCTGACCAGGCTCTCGCCGAGCAGGTCCCGCCAGCCCGTTCCGCGTTCGGCCTCGGGCACCGCGTCCAGGGCGCCGACGGCGGCGGCCTGGCGGCCCTGGAGGAGCAGGTAGCGCTGCGGGCCGAGGTCGCCGAACAGGCCGAGGGCCCTGGTCAGCGGGTGCCCGTCGGGGGTTTCCGGTCGCCGCCAGGCCCGTACGGCCTCGTCGAACCCGGCTGCCCAGGCGGCGAGTTCGGGCTCCTGGCGGAGCAGCCGGTCGAGCGCGGGGCCGAGGGCGAGGCGCCGGGCGGGGCGGCCGGGCAGGGTGATCCGGACGTCCTCCTGGGCGAAGGCGTCGGCGCTGTGCGCCTCCATGCCGAGGCGCAGGGTCCAGGCGGTGACCTCGTCGCCGGTGCGGCCGGCGGCCCGGTCCAGGGCGCGCAGGTCCTCGCGGAGGCGGTCGGTGAGCGCGCTGCGGGCGGTGGACATCCGCTGCGGTTCGGCCGGGCGGCCGGTGATCCGGGCGGACTCCGCCCACAGGTCGGGCTGGTGCAGGGCGGCGACCAGGCAGCCGAGCGTCCAGGTCCAGATCCGCTCGTCCGGGCCTTCCGAGGTTTCCGAGGTTTCCGGGCCCGCCTGGAGGGAGACCGCGAGCCGGTAGCCGGCCAGGCCGAGCGCGTGCAGCAGCCGGGGGTGGGCCGGGTCCTTGAGCAGCAGGGCGTGGTAGCCGTCCCAGGCCTCGCGGTGGCGGCCCTCGACGGCGTGCTGGTGGGCCTCGTGCTCGGCGAGCAGGACGAGCGCGGCGGCGGCCTGCGGCCGGCCCGGGGCGAGGGTGAGGGCCTGGCGCAGGTCGCCGGCCGCGCGTCCGGGCTCGCCGGCGTCGAGGGCGGCGCCGGCCCGGCGGATCAGGACGGCGCCGCGCGCGGCGTCGGCGTCCGCCGGCAGGTCGGCCAACGCCTCGTCCAGTCGGCCGAGTTCGGCCCGCAGCAGGGCGAGGTCCAGCCGTACGGGCGCGGCGGCGGGGCTGTCGCCGAGGGCCTGCGCCCAGGCGGCGAGGACGGGTTCGGCCTGCTCGGGCACCCCGGCCCGGCAGGCGCAGTCCAGGACGGCGCGCAGCGCGGGGCCGGTGCAGCGTACGCAGCGTGGCGAGGCGGCGTCGGCGGGGCGGTGCAGGTGGGCGGCGCAGGTCTCCCGGCCGCAGCCGGCGCAGGTGCCGGTGGCGGGGGCGGGGCAGACGGCGCAGTCGGCCGCCGCGGGCGGGGGCTGCGGCGGTTCGGGGGCCTGGCCGGCGGTCAGGAAGTGGCGGTACCAGTCCAGTGCGGCGGCCCAGTTGCCGGCCCGTTCGGCGAGCAGCGCCCGCAGCCGGGCGAGGGCCGGGTCGCCGGCCGGGTCGGGGGCGAGCGGGGCGAGCAGGGCGATGGTCTGGACCGGACGGCCGGTCAGCAGGGCGGCGGCGGCCAGGTGGTAGCGGTCGCGCGGCCCGGTGGCGGCGTCGAGCAGGGTGCCCAGCGGTTCGGTGGAGCCTGCGGCCAGGGCGAGGGCGGCGCGCAGCCGGGCCTGCCGGTGGGTGACGGAGCCGGGCAGGGTGTCGGCGAGGTCGAGGGCGGCGACGGCCCGCTCGCGCGGTTCGGGCCGGTCGCGGCCGGTGACCAGGAGGTGCGCGGCCTCGCGCAGGGCGGCCTCGCGCAGCGCGGCCCGGTAACCGGGGGCGGCCGGGTGGTCGGCGGCGGCCTGCTGCCAGAGCTCCCGGGCGGCCACCGGGTCGTCGGCCAGCCGGGTGCGGGCGAGCCGGTCACGGGCCAGGGCCTGGCGTTCGCGCAGGTCCTCGTCGTGCAGCGGCTCCCAGCGGGCCAGGGCGCCGGCCGGGTCGTCGGTGCGGGCGAGGGCCAGACCGTGGTGGAAGGCGGCGATCCGGGCCCAGCGGGAGTCCGGTTCGACGTCGGCCTCGGCGCCGAGGACGGGCGCGGCCTCGGCGGCCTGCCCGGCGGCGAGCAGGGCCGCACCGAGCCGGACCCGGGCGGGGCGCCAGTCGGGGGCGAGGCCGAGGCCGGTGCGGTAGTCGGCGGCCGCCTCGGCGGGGCGCGCGGCCCGCTCGTGCACCAGGGCGAGGCCGAACCGGGCCGGGGCGAAGGAGGGTTGGACGGTCAGGGCGGCGGTGAACTGGTCCCGGGCCTGCTCGTCGGCGCCGAGCAGCAGGGCGAGCCGGCCGAGGGCGTAGCGGGGGCGGGGGTCGCCGGGGGTCTCGGTGGCGGCGGCCGCGAGGTCGGACCAGGCGGCGTCGGTGGCGCCGAGCCGCTGCCGGGCCAGGCCCCGGAAGAGCAGGCTCTCGGTGCGCAGCGCCGGGCCGCGCCCCCACGGGGAGGGCTCGCCGGGGCCGCGGCGCAGCGCCTCGTCGAAGGCCGCGACGGCGGGTTCGTCCCGGTGCAGGGTGAACAGCTGGGCGCCCCAGCGGAACCAGAGTTCGCCACTGCCGCCGGGGGCGGACGCGGCGAGCAGGGTCTCGGCCTCGGCGGCGCGGTCGGTGTCGCGCAGCAGGGCGGCCCGGGCCAGGACCGGCCAGTCCCGGCCGGGCAGTGCGGCCAGCGACCGGGTGGTGGCGCTCTCGCGCTGCTCGGGGGAGCCCTCGCGGCAGAGCCGCTGGAGCCAGTCCGTGGCGCGGGCGGCGGCCGCGGCCTCCTCACCGGGTTCGGCACCGTCGGCGGTGGCCTGGAGGAAGGCGAGCAGCGGCCCGAGGTCGCCGTCAGGGGCGGATATCCGCTCCTCGGCGAGGCGGTGCAGGCTCCACCGGGGCAGTTGCCGGGCCGGGTCGGCGAGCAGCGGGAAGGCCTCGCGGTGCAGGGCGAGGGTGGCCTGCTGGTCGCCGGTGGGGACGGTGGCCTCGGCCTGGCCGAGCAGGGCGAGGCCGCGTTGCGGGCGCAGTTCCTCGGGGCCGGCGGCGAGCCGTTGGGCGAGGCGCGCGTAGCGGCGCCGGGCCTGCGGGGCCTTGCCGGCGGCGAGCCGTTCGGCGGCCACGGCCAGGGCCTTGGCCGCGGCCTGGGCGTCCAGGCTCCGTCGGCGGCGGGCCAGTACGACGGCTGCCGCACCGGCCAGTGCCACCACGAGCAGCAGCACCGCGAGCTGCACCATGCACCGTCCCCCTGCGCTTGGAAATACGCCGATCGATGATCAACACAAGGTGTGTGATCATGAGTTGACGCCGTTTCGATGTTGATCGGGCGCCCATCAGAATAGGCCCTCCACCGGACAGACGAACAGAATTGAGCACTATCCTGGGCGACGCAGCGGAAGCGGTGTGAGAACCACCGCGCGGGAACCGGCCCGAGGCCGGGTCGGGGCGAACAGGCCAACAGGGTCCAGTCGGGGGATGCGTGTCCGAGTCGCGTTGGGTGCCCGGGCTCCGGTTCGGGCCGGAGTTCGACCCCGAGCAGTACGAGCTCCTGGAATTCCACCACCGGGGCGGCGAGGCCGAGGTGTGGCGGGCGGTGCGGACCGGCCACAGCGGGCTCAAGGAACTCGTCGCCGCGAAGATCATGCTGGAGCGCGACCCCTCCGAGGTGCGGCGCTGGCTCGGCCGCTGGGACGACGTCTCGCACAACGCCCACCGCCTGGGCGTGAACGACCTGGTGGTGCCCAGCTTCCTGCTCGGACCCTCCCCGCACCGGCCCGGCGCCGCGCCCTCCGCCGGGCTGCTCGGCTACCAGATCTCCCCCTGGGTCGAAGGCGTGCCGCTGCACACCTGGGCCCGCACCCAGCGCGGCGGCCCGGCGGCGGTGGCCGAGGTGCTGGCCCGGCTCTGCCGGATCGTCGACGAACTGCACCGAAAACGCTGGGTGCACCGCGACATCTCCCCCGCCAACGTCCTGGTGGACGCCCAGAACCAGGTCAAGCTGATCGACCTGACCTTCCTGGCCCCGCTCGACCACACCCTCACCGTCGCGGTGTTCACCCCCGGGCACGTCCCGCCGGAGGCCGAGCAGGTCGGCGGCTTCCCCACCACCGCCAAGGACCTGTTCGCGGTCGGCACCCTCGCCCGCACCCTGCTGCTGCCCGACCACGGCCGGCTCGACCACCGGCTCGCCGCCGAACAGGCCCGCGCCGAACTCCTCGCCGCCGGCTACGGCGAGGACCTGGCGCGCTGGGCCTGCGAACCGCTCGCCCGCGAACCGGACCGCCGCCCCTCCCCGCTCGGCCCCTGGGTGGGCCGCGGCCGCGAACTCCTGCGCTCCCGCCGGCCGGTGGCGCGCACCGCGGGCCTGGCCGTCCTGCCCGACCGGGCCGGCCGGCCGCTGCTGGTCACCGGCGGCGCCGACGGCACCGCACTGGCCGGCCCCGGACACCACGGGCAGCGTCTGCCGGCCGGCCAGGGGCCCGGCCCGGTCAGGGAGTTGCTGGCCGGCTGGGCCGGACACCAGGGCGAACTGGTGGTCTGCGCCGAGGACCGCGGCGGGACGCTCTGGGTCGGCACCTCGGCCGGCTGGTGGGAGGCCGCGCGCGGCGTCAGCGGGCTCGCCGGGGCGGTCAACTCCGCCGGGGAGATGACGGTCTGGACGGCGGCCGGCGGCGCCCTGCGCTCCTACCGCTGGGCACCCGGCCTCACCCTCACCGGCCAGGAGCTGCCCGGCTGCCCGGCCGACCGGGTGCTCGCCGCCCTGGAGGAACGGGCCGGGTCCTGGCTGGTCCTGGTCGAGCACCGGGAGCAGGTGCTGAGCTGGCGACCGGGCTCGGCCGAGCGCCCCGCCCCGCTGGGGCCGCCCGGCGCCCTGCGCGCCGGGGCGCTGGCCCGCACCTCCGCCGGACCGCAGGCCGCCACGCTGCGCCCGGACGGCTCCGTCCAGCTGCACACCCTCGACACGGCCGGCCCGGCCCCCGAGATCGGCGACGGCGAGCCCTCCCTCGGCGTCGCGATGGCCGGCCACCGGGGCGGCCCGACGGTGGCGCTGGCCGGCGCGGGCGGCGTCCGGCTGCGGCTGCCGGCCGGCGGCGCCTCCCGGCGGCCGCGCTGGTGGCGGCCGACGCTGCGCCCGGCCACCCGGGTCGCGCTCGCGATGGGCGAGGACTGGCGGCTGTGCCTGGCCGCGGTGGTGGAGGGCGAGTTGCAGTGCTGGCAGGAGGACGCGGCGTACCGGTGGCAGGCGGTGGCGCTGCCCGAGCAGGGCTGAAGCGGGGCTTCGCGGGGCTGAACGGAACGCGCCGGGGCCCCGGAACCTGGTGCGGTTCCGGGGCCACGGCGACTCGGGCGGGTCGAGCAGGGTGGGCGGGCTCAGCGGGGTGGGCGGTTCAGCGTTCGGGCGGGCTCAGCGGAAGCGGCGCAGTCGCAGGCTGTTGCCGACCACGAAGACCGAGGAGAAGGCCATCGCGGCCCCCGCGATCATCGGGTTGAGCATCCCGGCGGCGGCCAGCGGCAGGGCGGCGACGTTGTAGCCGAAGGCCCAGAACAGGTTGCTCTTGATGGTGGCCAGGGTCTTGCGGGAGAGCCGGATGGCGTCGGCCGCCGCCAGCAGGTCGCCGCGGACCAGGGTGAGGTCGCCGGCCTCGATCGCGGCGTCGGTGCCGGTGCCCATGGCCAGGCCCAGGTCGGCCTGGGCGAGGGCGGCCGCGTCGTTGACGCCGTCGCCGACCATCGCCACGACCTTACCCTCGGCCTGGAGCCGCTTGACGGTGGCGACCTTGTCCTCGGGCAGCACCTCGGCGACCACGTCCGCCGGGGCGATGCCGACCTCGGCCGCGACGGCCTCGGCGACCGCCCGGTTGTCGCCGGTCAGCAGCACCGGACGCAGGCCCAGCGCGCGCAGCCGGGCGATCGCCTCGGAGCTGGTCGGCCTGACCGCGTCCGCGACCTCCAGGACGGCCCGGGCCTCGCCGTCCCAGCCCACCGCGATCGCGGTCCGCCCGGCAGCCTCGGCGGCGCGCTTGGCCGCGGCCAGGCCCTCCGGCAGGTACTGCGACCAGTCGTTCAGCAGCGCCTCCCGGCCGGCGACCACCGCGTGGCCGTCCACCACGCCCTGGACACCCAGGCCCGGCACGTTCTCGAAGCCCTCGACCGCGGGCAGCTCACCGGCCTCGGCGGCGGCGGTGGCGATCGCCCGGGCGATCGGGTGCTCGGAGGCGTGCTCCAGGGCGCCGGCCAGGCGCAGTGCCTCGGCCTCGGTGACGCCCTCGGCGGTGTGCACGGCGAGCAGGGCCATCCGGCCGGTCGTGACGGTGCCGGTCTTGTCCAGGACGATGGTGTCGACCTTGCGGGTGGACTCCAGCACCTCCGGGCCCTTGATCAGGACGCCCAGTTGGGCGCCGCGGCCGGTGCCGACCAGCAGCGCGGTCGGGGTGGCCAGGCCCAGGGCGCACGGGCAGGCGATGATCAGCACCGCGACCGCTGCCGTGAAGGCGGCGGTCCAGCCCTCGCCGGTGCCCAGCCAGTAGCCGAGGGTGGCCACCGCCAGGACGATCACGATCGGGACGAAGACGGCGGAGATCCGGTCGGCGAGGCGCTGGGCGGCGGCCTTGCCGTTCTGCGCGTCCTCGACCAGCCGGGCCATCCGGGACAGCTGGGTGTCCGCGCCGATCCGGGTGGCCTCGACCACCAGCCGGCCGCCAGCGTTGACGGTGGCGCCGGTGACCTGGTCGCCGACGCCGACCTCGACCGGCACGGACTCGCCGGTGAGCATCGAGGCGTCCACCGCCGAGGCCCCCTCGACCACCACGCCGTCGGTGGCGATCTTCTCGCCCGGCCGCACCACGAACCGGTCGCCCACGGCCAGGCCGCCGACCGGGATCCGGACCTCGGCCCCGCCGCGCAGCACGGTGACGTCCTTGGCGCCCAGTTCCAGCAGCGCCCTGAGCGCGGCGCCCGCGGTGCGCTTGGAGCGGGCCTCGAAGTAGCGGCCGGCCAGGATGAAGGCGGTGACGCCGGCCGCCGCCTCCAGGTAGATGTTCGACGGGCCGTCGCTGCGGGCGATGGTCAGCTCGAAGCCGTGCCGCATGCCCGGCATTCCGGCGTCGCCGAGGAACAGCGCCCACAGGGACCAGAGGAACGCGGCGCCGGTGCCGAGCGAGACCAGGGTGTCCATGGTCGCGGCGCCGTGCTTGAGGTTGGTCCAGGCGGCGCGGTGGAACGGCCAGGCGGCGTAGGTGACCATCGGCGAGGCCAGCACCAGCGACAGCCACTGCCAGTTGTCGAACTGCAGGGCCGGCACCATCGCCATCGCGATCACCGGCACCGCGAGCGCCACGGCCGTGACCAGCCGCTGGCGCAGCGGGGCGAGTTCGTCGACCGGCTCGGCCTGCCCGGCTTGCCCGGTCGGGCCTTCGGCGGCCGGCGGCTTCGGCAGCGCGGCGCTGTAGCCGGTGGCCTCGACGGTGGCGATCAGGTCGGCGACGTCGACGCCCGCGGGGAAGGCGACCTTCGCCTTCTCGGTGGCGTAGTTGACGCTCGCCGAGACGCCGTCCATCCGGTTGAGCTTCTTCTCGATGCGGGCCGCGCACGAGGCGCAGGTCATGCCGCCGATCGAGAGTTCCACCTCCGTGGAGGCGGGTGCCTGGGTGGTCATCGTTGCTCCTCGTGACAGTCGTCGTTCCGGGAACGTGCTGAGCGTCTCCGGTCCGACCTCCATACCCTCGGGGGGTATCGGTCGGCGTCGGGTTCCTTTATACCCCCTGGGGGTACCCAGAACAAGCGGATACCCCCAGCAGGTATCTTCCGGGTCGGCGATCCGCCCGCCCGAAACCCCCGGGAGGTATCCACCGCCGGACGTCAGTGCCGGTCGTGCCGGTGCCCGTCCCCGGCCGCGGGCTCGCCGCCCATCATCCGGAGCATGGCGCGGCCGCCGGTACGCAGGAAGCGGACGAGCAGGGCGGCGGCGAGGAGCAGGAAGGCGATGTTCAGCCAGGTGGTGTAGTTCCACTCGATGCCCGCCATCGGGATCTCGGCCTCGCGCTGGTCGGGGACCAGGCCGAGCGCGCCGAAGAGGAACTCGACGGTGTAGCCGGCCGCCACCATGGCCGCGTAGAAGGTGCCGAGCAGGAACAGGGCCGTCCGACGCCCGTAGTACTTCCGGTAGATGTTGAGGATCGGCAGGATCAGCAGGTCCGCGAAGATGAACGCGACGACCCCGCCGAAGCTGATCCCGCCCTTCCACAGCACCACCGCGAGCGGCACGTTGCCGATCGAGCAGACGAAGGACGCCATCGCCACCAGCGGGCCGACCAGCGGACCCCACAGCCGGCCGGCGAGCGGGTGGTCGGCGAAGAAGAACGCCTGCCAGAAGGAGTCCGGCACCCAGGCGGCGATGGCACCGGCGATGAGCAGCCCGAGGACGAGGTCCTTGAGGATCGCCGCCCACTCCATCACGAACACGTGCGACACGGCCGTGACGCCCTGCCGGGACAGCAGCCGCCGGGCAAAGGAGCCCTCCCCGGCGACGGACATGTCCATCGCCGCGTGGCCCTCCATCGAGCCGGCCAGGCCGCGTTCGGCCTGGGCGCGGGCCTCACGCAGCAGCCGGTCGCGCAGCAGCAGCCGGAAGAGCAGGGCGAGGACGAGGATCATCACCGGCCCGCCGACGAACTCGGCCGCCGTGAACTGCCAGCCGAGCAACAGGGCCAGGATGACGCCGAGTTCGACGACCAGGTTGGTCGAGGCGATCTCGAAGGCCATCGCGGCGGTGAAGTCCGCGCCCTTGCGGAACAGCGAGCGGGCGAGGGCCACGGCCGCGTACGAGCAGGAGGAGGAGGCCGCGCCGAGGAGGGCGGCGACGCCGAGGGTGCGGGGGCGGTCGTCGCCGAGCAGCCGGACGACGGTGGACTTGCGGACGACGGCCTGGACGACGGCGGAGAGCAGGAAGCCGAGGATCAGCGCCCAGGCGATCTCCCAGGTCATCGATCCGGCGATGGACAGCGCGTGCAGGATCGCGTGCATGGTGGGTCCGCCTTCCCTGGTGCCCCGGGTTCGCCAGCGCCGAGCACCATATACCCGTACCGGGTATCACCCCTCGCACCTCGCCGGGGGCCCGGCCGCTCCCCCGCCGGACCCCTGTCAGACCTCCGTCAGGCCGCCGCCAGCGGGGCCGACGGCTGCGCCGCCCGGTCCAGCCCGAGGTTGCGGTGGATCTCCAGGGCGGCGGTGGAGCGGTTCAGCGTGATGAAGTGCAGGCCGGGCGCACCCTCGCGGAGCAGGCGCTCGGCCATCCGGGTGGCGTGGTCGACGCCGATGCGGTGAGCGGTCGGCCGGTCGCCGCGGGCCGCCTCCAGCCGTGCGGCCAGGCCCGCCGGGAAGGAGGCGCCGCTGAGTTCGGCGAAGCGGGCGATCTGGCGGACGTCGGTGGCCGGCATGATCTCCGGGATGACCGGGGTGTCGCAGCCGGCCTCGGCGAGCCGGTCGCGCAGCCGCAGGTAGTGCTCGACGTCGAAGAACATCTGGGTGACGGCGTAGTCGGCGCCCGCCCGGCACTTGGCGACGAAGTACCGGATGTCGTCCGCCCAGTCCGCCGAGCGCGGGTGGCGCTCCGGGAAGGCCGCCACCCCGACCGTGAACGCGCCGCAGCCCTTGACCAGTTCGACCAGTTCGGCGGCGTGCCGCAGGCCCCGGGGGTGCGGCTCCCAGACGCCGTTCGGGTTGCCGGGCGGGTCGCCGCGCAGGGCGAGGACGTCGCGGATCCCGACGTCCGCGTAGCGCCGCAGGACGGCCTGGAGCTCGGCGGTGGAGTGGCCGACGGCGGTCAGGTGGGCCACCGGCCGCAGCGTGGTCTGGGCGGCGATCCGCTCGGTGGTCTCGATGGTGCGGTCGCGCGAGGAGCCGCCGGCGCCGTAGGTGACGGAGACGAAGGTCGGCGCGACCGCCTCCACCCGCCGGATCGCGGCCCACAAGGAGCGCTCACCGGCGTCGTCCTTGGCGGGGAAGAACTCGAAGGAGTACGTCCGCTCGCCGGCCGCCAGGATCTCGCGCAGTCCGCGCGGGCCGCGCGCTCCGGGTCGGGTGGTGTGGTCCATGGGGTGTCACCTCGGGTGATGGGGGTCGGCCGCCTGCCGGGGCCGGCCGCCGGGATGCGGGCGGCCGCTTCCACCCTGCCGGAAGGGCGCAACGAGATTGCCACAAGGATCAGTTGACGATCGGTCGAGTCCGTTTCACGGCCATCGCGAGCGACGCCCTCAGTTACCCCTGGGGGGTATGGTACGTTCTCCAGGCGAAGCGGCCGACCGCACCTGCGGCCGGCGCCGGGCACTGATGACAGGAGCACCCCCATGTCCGAGACCACCGTCACCGTCGAGTCCCCCGCCACCGGGACCGCCACCGAGACCGCCGCCTCCTGCTGCGGCTCCTGCGACACCGGCGCCACCGGGGCCCCCGCCACCGGAACCGCCGGGCGGGCCGTCTTCCAGGTCAAGGGCATGACCTGCGGCCACTGCGTCACCTCGGTGACCGCCGAACTGCGGAAGATCGACGGCATCACCGACGTCGCCGTGGACCTCGCCACCGGCGAGGTCACCGTCGACAGCACCCTGCCGCTCGCCGACGAGGCCGTCGCCGCCGCCATCGACGAGGCCGGCTACGACCTGGTCGGCCGCCTCGGCTAGGTCGCACCAGCCGAACGCCCCCGACGGCAGGACCGTCGGGGGCATTCGACTTACGGGGTGGGGGTATGCCCGGCGGGATGCGCCCGGCGGGATGCGCGCCGGACAGGCCCCGGTGAAACCCTGACCGGAGGAGGTGAAATCGCTACCATCGGGACCAACGGGACAAGCAGCAGCGGAATCCAACGATCTACGTAAATACGACAGTTGGATTCTCATCCCGCGCCGGACCGCCGACCCCGAAGGGACCCATGTCCACCGCCGCACCCGCCCTCCCCCCGTTGCACCGACTCCCCGTCACCCCCGCCCAGCCGCCCCACCCCACCACCCTCCCCGACGGCACCCCCGCCTGGCTGGTCACCCGCTACCACGACGTCCGCCAGACCCTCACCGACCCCCGCTTCACCCGCGGCGACCTGGCCACCGTCGGCACCCCCGGCGGCGGCGCCGACGTCTCCAGCAACCCGGCGTCGATGTTCAACCAGGACGGGCCGGAACACCGCCGACTGCGCAGCACCGTCCAACGGGCCTTCACCGCACGCGCCATCGCCGGCTGGCAGCCCTGGGTCGCGGAGGGCGTCCAGCAGGCCGTCGACGCCCTCGCGGCCGGCGGCACCCCCGCCGACCTGGTCACCGCCTTCACCCGGCCGGTGCCCTTCGCCGTCACCAGCCGCCTGATGGGGCTCGACGGCGACGGCCCGGACCACCTCGACGAGCAACGGCTCCGCCGCTGGACCAGGGCGATCCTCGCCGACGGCACCCCGGCCGACGGCGGCGACGCGGCCGACGGCGCCCTGGACCCGGCCGAGGCGCTCGCCGAATACGCCGCCTACACCGGCGAGTTGATCGCCCGCCGGCGCCACCACCCCGGCGAGGACCTGGTCAGCCGCCTCGTCCAGGCCGCCGACCAGGACGGCGGCGTCCCCGAGGAATCACTCGTCTACCTGGTCTGCGGGCTCACCGCCAGCGGCAACGAGAGCGTCACCGGCGCCCTCGGCAACGCCCTCGTCTACCTGCTCGGCGAACGCCCCGAGGACTGGCCCCGCCTCGCCGATCCCGACACCACCGAACGCGTCACCGAACGCCTCCTGCACTTCATCCCGCTCGGCGACGACGAGGCCACCACCCGGCGCGCCACCGAACCGGTCGACCTCGGCGGCGTCCACATCCCCGCCGGCGCCGTCCTCGCCGTCAGCCTCGGCAGCGCCAACCGCGACGCCGCCGTCTTCCCCGACGGCCTCGACGCCGGCCTCGACCACCCCCTGCCCGCCCCGACCCTCGCCTTCAGCGCGGGCCCCCACTACTGCCTCGGCGCCTGGCGGATGCGCCTGGAAATGCGCGAATCCCTCCGCCGCCTCGCCACCGCCCTCCCGGGCCTGCGCCTCACCACCCCCGTCGACCGGCTCACCTGGCAACTCGGCACCACCACCCGCAGCCCCGCCCAGCTGCCGGTCACCTGGTAGCCGGGGGCGCCGGGCCGCCCGCAGCGAGCAGCCCGCGTCGACCCCCGGGCCGTCGCGGGCGAACCGTCCTCAACCCCAGAGCTGCTCGCCCAGCGTGGCGCCCTCGGGGGCGCCGGGCAGGACGTAGGCGACGGCGGAGGCCTGGTGCTGGACGAACGGGTTGAGGGCGTCGCGGGTGGCGAGGCGGGTCTGGACGCGGGTGAACTGGGCGGAGTCACGCATGAAGGCGCAGAAGAGCAGGCCGCGGTCGTCCGGGCCGTCGTCGTAGCTGTAGCCGCGGCGGAGCATGCGCGCGCCGCCGTCGAGGCGGGGGCTGCTGAGCCGGACGTGGGCGGTGGCGGGGATGACGTAGGAGCCGTCCGGGTTCTTGGCGTAGACGTCCGGTTCGTCGTGTTCGGCGCTGCCGGTGAGCGGGGCGCCGTCGCCCGCGCGGCGGCCGATGGCCAGGTCGCGCCGGTCCGCGGGGAGGGCCGCGAAGGCGGCGACGTCCATCCGGATCCGCCGGTAGACCAGGACGGTGCCGTTCTCGTGCGCACCCGCCGGGCCCCAGACCCACTGCCGGGCGGTCGGCTCGTCGGGGTTGGCGGTGCCGTCCTTGAAGCCGAACAGGTTGCGGGCGGTGCTTCCCGGGGCGGTGGCGGGCAGGAAGCCGGACTGGGTCCAGCGGGGCGTGGCCCCGGCGGCGCGGGCGGCGGTGGTGGCGAGTTCGGCGACGACGGTCAGCGTCCAGCGGTCGGCGCCGCAGAGTTGGAGGAGGACGTCGCCGCCGCCGCGCGCCGGGTCGAGGCGGTCGCCGGCGAAGGCCGGCAGGTCGGCGAGCGCGGTCGGGACGTTCAGGCCGAGCCGGGCGGCGAGGTCGGGGCCGACGCCCACCAGGCTGGTGAGCCGGGCCGGTTCGGCGCCCTGGAGCCGCAGGTCCGGCGACGTCCCGGCGGTCGCGGCGGCCAGCAGCCGGGTGAGGTCCGCGAGCAGGCCGCGCAGGGCGTCCCGGCCGCCGGCGGTGGTCGCGGGTGCGAGGTCGAAGGCCAGCAGCTGGGTGGCGGCTTGCGGGGGTGTGGTCACGCCGGCCTGGCGGGGGCCGTGGAAGAGGGGCGCCGGGTCGGGCGGCGGGGCCGCCGGGTGCTGCTGCGCGGAGCCGTCGTGGCCGCCGTGCGCCAACGCCTGGACGCCGGCGCCGAGTCCGGCGGCGAGCACCGCCCCGGCCGCGAGCAGCGCCCTCCGCTCGACACCGGGTCCGGCGGCTTCCGTCTGTTTCCGCACTTTTCCGGTTTCGGCATGCATGGGCGACATTGGAGACGATAGAACACCTCTCATGCAAATCCTGATGATGCGTCATTTCACTCGGCGGCCCTCACCTGCACGTGCCACGAGACCCCTGCGACGGCTGTCCGCGGCGCTGCTCGCCACCACCCTGGCGCTGGCCGGCTGCGCGGCATCGGGCTCCTCCTCCGACGAGGCCCGCCATCCGGCCGGTACGGTCATCCAGGTCCCGGAGGACTTCCCCACCGTGCAGCAGGCCGTGGACGTCGCGCGCGAGGGCGAAACCGTGCTGGTCCACCCGGGCGTGTACCCGGAGAGCGTCCGGATCACCAAGCCGCGCATCGTCCTGCGCGGGACGGACCGCAACACCGTCGTCCTCAACGGCGGGGTGCGCCTCGTCAACGGCATCACCGTCACCGGCGCCGGCTCGGTGGTGGAGAACCTCACCGTGCACGGCTACCTCGCCAACGGCGTCCTGTTCACCGGCGTCACCGACGAGCACCTGCAACGGCACGGCGCCGGCGGCTCCGCGTACGACCCGCTGGACACCAACCGCTTCCCGCCCGTCCAGGGCTTCCGGGCCTCCCGGGTGACGGCGTACGACAACGGCCTGTACGGCATCTACGCCTTCGACGCGCGCGGCGGCGTGATCGAGGACTCCTACGCCTCCGGGCAGGCCGACTCCGGGATCTACGTCGGCCAGTGCAAGCCCTGCGACACCCTCGTGCACGGCAACACCGTGGAGCGCAACGCGGTCGGCATCGAGCTGACCAACGCCTCCGACGGGCTCAGCATCCTCGGCAACCGGGTGGTCGGCAACCGGGTCGGCGTGACGGTGAACTCCAACGACCTGGAGTCCCTCGCCCCGCAGCACGGCGCGGTGATCGCCGGAAACGTGATCACCGACAACAACGCCGCCGACACCCCGGAGCAGGCGGACGGCGGCTTCGGCATCGGCCTCGGGATCGGCGGCGGCACCGCGAACCAGGTGCTGCGCAACCTCGTCCAGGGGAACCGCGCCGCCGGGATCATCGTCACCGACCCGCCCGGACACCCGGCGAGCGGCAACCGCGTCGAGGGCAACCGCGCCACGGGCAACGGCGTCGACCTCGTACTGGCCTCCACCGACCCCGGCAACTGCTTCACCGGCAACACGCCCGACACCCAGAGCCCGGACCAGTTGGAGGGCCAGGCGGCGTGCGGGGCGCAGGGCCGCAGCCCGCTCCCCGGCGGGCGGCCCGCCACCGTCATGGCGCCGCCCGGCGTGCCGTTCCACCAGGTGCAGGCCCCGGCCGCGCAGCCCTCCCTGCCCGACCCGTCGGCGCCGGGCCGGCCGGCGACGGACCTGCCGGGGCCCGTCGACCCGGACCGCTACGCCCTGCCCACGGACGCCGCCGCCGTGCCGCAACCCCGGTGAGCCCGGGCCCCGGTGAGCCGCAGCCCCGGCGGCCCTAACGGCCCCGGGGCCTCACCCCGCGGCCCACGGCGCCTCCGGCATCCGCACGCCGTCCTGCCGCCCGGTGAGGTCGACGGTCGTCGGGGTGCCCAGGCCGGGCATCCGCATGGTGACCCGGCGCAGCGAGCCGTCGCCGTCGACCCAGTAGGTGAGCGGCGACGGCCCGCCGTCCGGGGCGGCGCCCTGGGCGCGCGGGCCGGAGAAGCGGTCGTAGTCGCGGCCGTCGATGCGGTCCCGGCCGAGCAGGCGCGCCCCGGACTGGGCGAGCAGCAGCGGGTTGTCCGGCCGGTCGGCGCCGAGGCGGACCAGCAGGCCGAGCCCGGCGTCCAGCGGGTCCGCCGTGTAGGAGCGCGGCGACCAACCGGAGCGGGGGACGTGCTCGGCCTGCTCCCAGGCGGGGCCGGAGCCGGCCGGCTCCGGGGCCAGCCCGAGGCCGTCGCCGTCCCAGATGATCAGGCCGTGGTCGAGCTGGCCCGAGGCCCCGGAGACCTGGTAGCGGCCCACCCCACGGCGGGTGCGGTAGTCCACCACCCCCTCCACCCGGATCTGCACGCCGCCGCCCTCCGCCGCGGTGAGCGCCACCGCCGCCGGGCTGGCCTGGTACAGCGTCAGCCGGGACAGCGCCAGCCGGGACGCCTCGTCCATGGTCACCGCCCGTTCCTCCGGTTCGCCCCAGGCCGTCACCCCGAGGGCCGTGGCCCCGGCGACCACCACCGCGCCGACCACCCCGACGAGCAGGCCCAGCCGCGCCCTCTTCCCGATCTTCCTACGGGCCATCTGGCAGCCCTCCTCCTGGTCAGCACCGTCGTACTGGTCGTGACCGTCGTACTTGTCGTCACTGTCGTGCGAACGAGCGGCGGGCGGGCCCGTGGCATGACTCGCGCCACGGGCCCGCCCCTCCTCACCGCTTCCTACTGGTGCCGCGCCCTGCGCTTACGGGCGACGAAGACCAGCGCACCGCCGGACGCCACCAGCACCGCGCCGCCGACGATCCCCAGCGGCACCAGGGCGTTGGCCCCGGTGTTGGGCAGCTGTCCCCCGGGCGGGGGCAGCGGGTTCACCGTCGACGGGCTCGGCGACTCCGTCGGCCCCGGCGGCGTGGTCGGCTCCGGCGCGCTCGGCGAACTCGACGGGCTCGGCGGGCTCGACGAGTTGGTCGGCGTCGGGGTCGGCGTCGGGGTGGGCAGCAGCTTGTTGACCGCCGTCACCGAGACACCGTCCGCGAGGTTGTCGGAGGTCAGCGCCAGCGGACCGAACACGGTGGTGTCCGGAGCCGCGTAGCCGTCGGGCGGGCTGAGCTCCTGCCAGTAGTACGTCCCCGGCACCCCGGCGCCCTGGCAGAGGCCGTCGGCGCCGGTCGTGCAGGGCCCGCCCACCGCCGTGTCGGGCTTGTCACCGCCGGTCTGCAACCCGTCGGTGCCGTTGGTGTCGTGCCACAGCTGGAACTTCGCCCCCGCCAGCGGCTTGCCGTCCTGGTCGTGCTTGACCAGGCGCAGCGCGCCCTCCTGCTGCCGGAACCCGAAGTCGAAGGTGTGGTCGTTCTCGCCCGGCCCGCCGGTGGTCAGCGCCCGTTCGGGGAACTTCGTGCCGGGCGGCACCAGGCCCTTGGAATCGATGAAGTGGTTGTCGCCGACGTCCGCGTCGGTGGGCACCCACTGGTAGAGCGGCCCGCCCTTGGCGTAGTCCGCCGGGTTGTCGAGCCGGATCGTGTACTTGGTCCTCGGCTTGAGGCCGCCGGTGACGTTCGAGTCGTCGAAGTAGTACTCTCCGCGCTTCGTCGTCTTCGTCGTGCCGACCAGCTTGCCCGACTCGTCGTAGAGGTGGACGGTCGCGCCCTCGACGGGGCGCTGGCCCGGGTTCTGGATGCCCTTGCGCTCGGGGTCGTACCAGACCCGGTTGCCGATCTGCAGCGGCGCCTGGTCGCAGAGCACCTCCAGGTCGCCCATCGAGGCGCCCTTGCCGAACGGCGCGATCACCCCGGCCGGGTTGAGCCGGAAGCCGAACTGCGGGTCCTGCTGGCCGTTCGCCCGCTGGAGGAACGACGTGCCGTACCCGAGGGCGGTGTGGTTGGGGTCGAAGGCGGAGACGGCGACGGTGCTCTCGACCTTGGAGAGCGCCATTCCGGCGAACGCCGTGTTGCGGTGGCCGCCCCAGGTCGTGTCGAAGAACCGGGTGCCCCGGGGAGCGAGCCCGCAGCCGTTGTTGGTGTCCATCACGTACGTGCCGTTCGCCCGGCAGGCCTTGTTCAGGTCACCGCCGGACATGACGACGGCGACGGAGCCCGGCGCCGGGGAGCCCGGCGCGCGGTCGCCGAAGCGGTCGCGGAAGGCCAGCAGCATCGAGCCGTCGGTCTCGAACGTGATCTCGCCCAGCTCGGGTTCGGGTTGGGCGATGGTGTAGTTGCCGCACGGGCGGCCGTTCTGCGTGGTCGGGTAGGTGCTCGTCCACGGGAACCAGCTCGCACCGTCGCACGGGCCCGAGCCGACGGTGGACTGGCGCGGGTAGTCCAGCGGTTGGTCCAGCACCGGCTTGGCGAACACGCCGGTGGCGAGGTCGAAGGGCAGGACCACCGCGCGCAGGTCGGTGAGCTTGCCGGTGGACTCGCCGGAGCACACTCCGCCGAGGTAGCCGGTGCCGTCCTGGAGGCCGAGGCCGAACGGACGCCAGTCCCCCGCCGCCGGGCAGCCCGGGTCGGGGATCGGGTAGGAGGCCGTCGGGCTCCCGGCGGCCGCCACGGTGGCGTTGTAGCGGTAGAGCTTGCGGTCGTTGAGGTTGACGACGAACAGGTCCTTGCCGTCGTCGGTGATCTTGATGCCGCCGAGGCTCTCCTTGCCCGGTGTGTCGAGGAAGGCGTCGTCGGTGCCGCCGCCGTGGGCCGTCGAGCCCGCGTTCGGGACGGTGGTGAACAGCGTCGTCTTCTTCTGCGCGATGTCGGTGACGTAGATCGCGCCGGCACCGCCCGGACCGTAGTCGGTGGTGCGCTTGGCCACCGCCGAGGAGAACAGCCGCCGGTCGGCCTTGTTCCAGGCGATGCCGTACAGCGTGCCGGTATCGGCGTTGGTGGCGAGGTTCGTGGCGGTCACGCCCTCGCCGTCCTGGCCGCGCGCGCTGTACGGGAAGGAGACCAGCGTGCGCTGGGCCCCGCCCTCGCGGTCCATCGGCTGGCAGGCCGTGACCAGCGGGGCGTTCTTCTGGCAGTAGTCACCGGGGTTCCAGAGCCCGGTGGTGTACGCCACGTTCTTGCCACCCGAGAGGTCGACGAACTCCTCGTTGCTGCTCAGCTGGGTCGGCGCGCCGTCCAGCCCCTGCCGGGAGGCGAACGCCGGGAACAGCACCCCGGGCTTCGGATTCACCACCTGCACCCGGTACTTGCCCCCGGACGGCTTGGCCGCCGCCGGGGCCAGGGTGACCGTCCCGTCGGCCGCCGTCACCCCCTCGATCGCCAGCCCGGCGTCATCCGTGAGCGTCACTTTCACGCCCGCGAGCCCTGGCTCCAGGGCCGGTGTCCACACTCCGCTGGTGTCCACCGCCCGGATCACCCGGACGGTCACCGTCCCGTCGCCGGGCTGTGGAAAGGCCGCCGGCGCCGTCACCAGCGCCGCAGCGGACAATCCCATCGTCAGCGCCGCGACCTGCGCGACGCACCTCGTTCGCTGCCTCGTTCTTCCCAATGTCCCGCTCTCATCATCGACGGGTTATCACACCCGGGCTGATCAGGAGTCATCAGCAGATCGGCAATCTTAGCTCTCCGCAAGGGAATTGACGAAACTTCATGTGCACGCGTGACAAGAGCGCCACACCTACTCCACCACCAGTTCGAATCCGGACCCGTTCGTCCGATACCGGCCGCCATGCTCGAAAACAGCACCTTCAGCCGGATTTCGTCCGAACAAGACGGTGGGGCGCGGGGACAGCCCAGGACGCAGGGACGGGGGTGCGGGAGCGGGTGGGGCGGGGCGGGCCGGGGCGAGGCGGCCCGGGGCATCGGCCGGAGCACGCCGGCGCGCGACCCTGTCGGACCGGGCGGGTAGCGTGGCAGACGTGCCCCAGGTGTCCCGAGTCCCCCTACCCGACCTCGTCCGACTGCGGCGGGCCCGCGACCGGATGGACCGCGACTACGCCCAGCCACTGGACGTATCGGCGCTGGCACACACCGCGCTGATGTCGCCGGGCCACTTCTCCCGCAGCTTCCGCGCCGCCTTCGGCGAGACCCCGTACGGCTACCTCATGACCCGCCGGATCGAGCGGGCCAAGGCGCTGCTGCGACGCGGCGACCTGAGCGTGACGGAGGTCTGCATGGCGGTCGGCTGCACCTCGCTGGGCTCGTTCAGCTCGCGGTTCACCCAGTTGGTCGGCGAGACCCCCAGCGCGTACCGGGCCCGGGAGCACGGCCACGCCGCCGCCCTCCCGGCCTGCGTCGCCAAGGTCCACACCCGGCCGACCAGGACCGGGGAGTCCGGCGACCCCACCGGCCCGCAGCCCGGCTCCGACCGGGCTCGGCAGTAGCCCCGGACCCTAGGGCGAGTCGGACACGCCTCAGGGCGTGTCCTCCGGATCCGGCTCCGGGGGCAGGCCCACCTCCTCGCGGTCCTCCTCCGTACGCTCGTCGAGCTCCTCCTCGTCGGGCCGCCGGGGCAGACCGCGCCCGTGCCCGGTGTCCGGGTCGCCTTCGACGTCCTTGTTGGACTTGTGGTGCGACATGGCGCCTCCTCGCCCCCGATTCCGCCGGTACCTTCCCACTCAAACGCGCGCCCCGGGCACCCGCAAGCCGGGGCCGCGATCACGGGGCGCCCCGCCCGGCGCCTCGGGGAAAGCCGCCGACTCGAACTGCGCCCGCTGGTCGGCGTCCAGCCGCAGCACGTCCACGAGCAGCCGCACCGTCTCCCGCCGGGGCCGCAGCGCCCCGCCCCGCTCCAGATTGCGCACCGCGCGAACACTCAGCGTGGCGAGATCGGCCAGTTGCTGCTGGGTCAGGCCCCGGTGCTTCCGGTGTCCGTGCAGCATGTCGCCAAATCGCATCTTTCCCGACCTTTCCCTGTCCGCGTCAGCCGGCTGCTCTAGGGCGTGTTTCATCATTCCCGTCGGATCAGCGCGCGGCGGTGGGCGCCCGGCTGGGCGTGCCGGCGAAGCGTCCTCGTACTGGGCCGTACTTGGACGTTTCGCCGGTGCGGTCAGGCGGGATGCCCGGCGTCGCGCGCCCGGCGGGAATGATGAAACACGCCCTAGCCTTCGTAACGCGACCGGAGAACCGTCGGGTTCAACGGCCGAGCGGTGTGAAGTCCGGCTTCGGCCACCGCCCTTGACTTCCTGTCACCATCGATCGTGGGAACCCGTCGGTCCGCCGCCTCGCCCGCGTCCGGGCAGCCCCCGGCCGTCGCCCCCCGTCACGGCTCCGCCCGCTCCGGTGCGCGTTGCAGGCGGAACGCGTCCGCGAGGACCGCCTGGGCCAGCACCCGGGCCGGGCCGCGCGCCGTGGTGCGCCCCGTGGTGAGGGCGAACTCGGTGGTACCGAGGTTGGGCAGGCCCGGCTGGTCGGGCAGCACCCGCAGGCCCGACGGGATCAGGCTGCGGGCGTGCGGCACCACCCCGAGGCCGGCCAGCGCGGCGGCCCGGACCCCGGAGAGGCTGGTGCTGGTGCAGGCGATCCGCCAGGGCCGCCCGTCGCGCTCGCAGACCTCCAGGGCGCGGACCCGGGTGAAGCTGGGCGGCGGGTAGACGATCAGCGGCAGCGGCTCGGCCGGGTCCGTCCGGAAGTCCTCCGCCGCGATCCACACCAGCTTGTCCTGCCACACCAGTTGGCCCTGCGAGCCACCGCCGGGCGGGCGTTTGCCGAGCACCAGGTCGAGCCGTCCGTCGGCCAGTTGCTCGTAGAGCACGGCGCTGAGGCCGACGGTGAGTTCGAGGTCGACCTGGGGGTTGCTCCGCCGGAAGCTCCGCAGGATCTGCGGCAGCTCGGTGTGGACGAAGTCCTCCGAGGCGCCGAACCGCACCCGCCCGCGCACCTGCGTCTGCGCGAAGTAGCCGAGCGCCTGCTCGTGCGCCTCCAGGATCGTCCGGGCGAAGCCGAGCATGGCCTCGCCCTCGCTGGTGAGGTGCACGGAGTGGGTGTCGCGCAGGAAGAGCTGCCGGTCGGCGGCCGTCTCCAGCCGCCGCACGTGCTGGCTGACCGTCGACTGCCGCAGCCCCAGCCGCTGGGCGGCCCGGGTGAAGCCGCCGGTCTGGGCCACCGCGAGGAAGGACCTCAACTGCACCGGATCGAACACCTGGCCATTCTATCCGCTGATATCACGGATCATGATGACAGTGAGTGCCGCCAGCGGGATTCACAATCACCCCGGCGGACGGCAGGCTGAGGCCATCCCACCCGAACCGCCACCGCGGAGAACCATGCCTCGCCCGAACCGTCCGCCCCGCTCCCACCTGCCCCGACGCCCCGCCCGCCTCCGGGTCGACCCGTTCATCGCCGCCCTGCTGGGCACCGTGGCAGTGGCCGCCCTGCTCCCCGCCCGCGGCGCCGCCGCACCGGCCTTCTCCGACGCCGCCACCGGCGCGGTCGCCGTCCTGTTCTTCCTCTACGGCGCCCGGCTCTCCGCCCGCGAGGCCTGGGAGGGGCTCAAGCAGTGGCGGCTGCACGGCACCGTGCTCGCGGTCACCTTCGGCCTCTTCCCCCTGCTCGGGGTGGCCGCCCACCTGCTGGTGCCGGCGGTGCTGTCGCCGCAGCTCTACCAGGGCCTGCTGTTCCTGACCCTGCTGCCCTCCACCGTGCAGTCCTCGATCGCCTTCACCTCCATCGCCCGCGGCAACACGGCCGCGGCGGTCTGCAGCGCGACCTTCTCCAGCCTCTTCGGCATCGTCCTGACCCCGCTGCTCGCCGCCGTGCTCCTGCACACCAAGGGCGGTGTCTCGCCGGGCACCGTGCTGGAGATCGCCGAGCAACTCCTCCTCCCCTTCACCGCCGGCCAGGTGCTGCGCCGCTGGATCGCCGCCTGGATGGCCCGCCACCGCGCCGTCCTCGGCCTGGTCGACCGCGGCTCGATCCTGCTGGTCGTCTACAGCGCCTTCAGCGCCGCCGTGGTGGGCGGGGTGTGGGGCGCCCTCTCGATACCCCGGCTGGCGGCCCTGCTGGGGGCGGAGGCGGCGCTGCTGGCGCTGGTCCTGACCACGACGCTGCTGGTCGGCCGCCGGCTCGGGTTCGGCCGGGCCGACCTGGTCGCGATCGTCTTCTGCGGCTCCAAGAAGAGCCTGGCCAGCGGCGTCCCGATGGCCACCGTCCTCTTCCCGGGCCCGGCGGCCGGGCTGATGGTGCTGCCGCTGATGCTCTTCCACCAACTGCAACTGATGGTCTGCGCCGTCCTGGCCCGCCGCTGGGGCGCGCAGGCCGAGGGCACCGGGGCCACGGCGCAGCCGGCGGCCGCGCGGGCCCTCGACCACGCGGCCTGACGGGCCCCGCCGCCCTCAGAGGCCGATGACGTCGACGGCCTGCGGGCCCTTGGGGCCCTGCTCGACCTGGTACTCGACCCGCTGGCCCTCCTCCAGGGTCCGGTACCCGACCCCGACGATGGACGAGTAGTGGACGAAGAGGTCCGGGCCGGGGACGTCCGGCACGATGAACCCGAACCCTTTGTCGGCGTTGAACCACTTCACCGTGCCGAAGTTGATCAAGGCGCGCCGGCCCTCCGCCGGCCGCATGGCGGTCATGGTGTCCGCCCGCCCGGTGTCCGCCCACGCCGGGGCGCAGACCGCCGCCAGGGCGCCGAGGGCGACGGCCGACGCGCACACCATGGCCGCCACGCGGCCGCGCACAAGGACGAGAGGGGACATCACAAGCCTCCTGGCGGGAGAAGGACCGGGCCGTTCAGCAGGGGCACGCGCGACTGATCGCGTACTCACGGTGTCCGCCGATGCTCCGTCCCGCAAGCCCGGACGACCGACCGGGCGGTCTTCCGTCCCAGCCACCCACGGGCCCGCGAGGCCGGGCCCCGGTTCTGGACCATTCGAGGCCCATCGGCGGGGTTCCCGGGATGGCGACGGCCGGGATCCATCGCGCCGTGCCACCGTCACCCTTCGACCTCGCCCTTCGACGCCCTTCGGCCCGCCTCGCCCCGCGTGCGGGCCGCACCCCTCCGGTCCGACGAAAGAAAGGGAACCCACGTGTCCGTACGCCGAAGCGCCGTGACCGTGTCCGCCGTCCTCGCCGCACTGTCCACCGGCGTGACCCCGGCCGCCGACGCAGCCCCGCCGGCCGCCCCGGAAATCCTGAACTGCTCCGTGAACGCCACCGTCACCTTCAGCCCGCCACTCTCGGCCGGCCCAGAGGCCACCACCATGGCGATCGGCGGGACGGCGAGCGGGTGCACGGGCTCACTGGACGGCCCGACGGCCGTGACGGGCGGCACCGTCACCGCGACGCTCAGGTTCGGCGCGGTCAGCTGCAGCCCGGCGACGCCGCCGGCACTGGCACCGGGCTCCTCGGCGACCTTCACCTGGAACCTGAAGGACGGCACGCAGGCGAGCAGCACCGTCACCGACATCGCCATCGTCGAGGTCGACGGCTCCGGGACCCTCACCGGCACCGTCACCGCCTCCTCCACCCGCCTGGCCGGGCAGAAACTGGCCGCGCTCGTGGACGTCACCAGCGACCAGCCGCTCGTGGACAACTGCGTCGACGTCCTACTCGGAACCGGCCGGCCCATCGCCGACTCGACCCTGACCGCCGACCTCTCCTTCAGCTGACACCAGACCGTCCCGATGCGCGCCGGGCCCACCCCCGCAGGTGGCGGACCCGGCGCGCATCAGCGCAACCACGGTACGGCGGCATGGGGTGGATCGCGTCGCCGAGCAGCGTCACCCGGCGCACGCCCCGGGGGCACGAAGCTCCTTCGCGCTCCACGGGGTCGGTACGCGCACCAGTGAGCGTCGTTCACGCCGATGGCGGCGGCCACCGCCCGGGCAGGAGCTCCTCCGGGCGCGACCGATCGGCGCCCTCCCGTGAGCCGGTCGGCGCGAGCACGTCCCCACGTGCGGAGGAATCGTGACCAGGTGCTGCATCGTCCAACTGCCCTTCCCGTCCACCCGCGACCCCGATGACCGGCTGTCCGCCTACTACCAGGACTACGACCGCCGCTTCCGCGCCTTCCTCCCGGAGTACTTCATCCCGTCCGACGGGCTCTGGGAGATTCCGCTCTGGGTCGCGCACCTGACCGCCCTGCTGGACAGCACCGCGATCGACTCCTGCTTCGTCGACCTGTCCCGCACCCCTGCCGACAGCGAGGCCTGCGGCGCCCCGATCCTGGCGGCGACGGCACCCGGCGATCTCGTCCTGTTCTCGCCGCTGGCCCAGAACTTCCGGCTCGCCCTGGACCTCGCGGGCGAGCTGGAACGCGCCGGGCGGCGCGTCGTCCTGGGCGGGAACATGGCCCCGCTGGCGCCCGAGGGCTCCGTGCACGCCGTGCACCGCGGGCAGCTCGACACCGGTTTCGCGGCCGTCCTGGTCGAGTTGGCCTCGGGGCGGGGCGGCCGTACGGAGAAGCGGGCCGCCCTCGGGCTGGTGGCCGAGCCCATCACCTGGGCACCGGACTACCGCCATCTGGACGGCTACAGCGGCAAGGTGCCGATGCTGCGGCTCAACGCCAGCCACGGCTGCCTGTACAAGTGCGCCTTCTGCGGGGACGCCTGGAGCAAGCAGCTCACCCTGGTGGGGAGCAGCGCCCTCCGCGCCGAAGTGGACCAGCTCGCCGATCGCTTCCCGGACACCCGGCTCGTCTACGTCGGCGACAAGACCTTCGGGCAGTCGCGGGAGGCGGTCCGCAACCTACTGGAGGTGTTCCGCGACCGCCCCGGCTACAAGTTCATCGTGCAGACCCACGTCCTCCAGGTGAAGGAGTGGGTCATCGAGGCGATGCTCGAACTCGGCGTCGTGGCGGTCGAGCTGGGCTTCGAGTCGGCCGACTCCCAGATGCTCAAACGGCTCGGCAAGCTGTCCCGCGGACTCGACGACTACACCGAACGGATCCACGCGCTGAGCGACGCCGGCCTGAAGGTGGTCCTCAACATGATGGGCGGACTGGACGAGGAGACCGAGGAGTCCCACGCGCAGACCGTCCGGTGGCTGGAGGCGAACCGCCGGGCCCTGTGGCTCTTCAACCTCTACAACTTCGTCCCCTACCCGCTCACCCCCGACTTCCAGCGCCTGCGCGAGCGCATCTTCACCTGGGACTTCGCGCAGTGGCGGGAGGACGCCCCGGTGGTCTACCGGCCCAGCCACCTGACTCCGGAGCGCAGCTGGGAGCTCTTCCAGGAGAAGATCGCCGCCGCCCACCGCATCGTCCGCGCCCCCGTACCGGCCCACCCCGGCCACTCCGACCGCTCCGGCCACCCCGACCACTCCGACCACCCCGCAAGGGAGACCGCATGAACCAGCCCCCCACCCAGCCCCCGTACCAGCTGCCCCACCAACCCCTCAGCCAACTCCCGTCCCAACTCCCCGACTTCGAGGCGCTCCACCGCAGCGTCAAACCCGAGGAGTTCGAGACCGACCCGCTGCCCGGGTGGGCCGGCCTCGCCACCCTGTTCGGTGCCCCCGCCGCGGACCGGGCGCAGGTCGACGTCGGGGAGGACGGCTGGGTGGCGGCCGGCGTCCCGTACGACGCGACCGCCAGCTCCCGCCCGGGCGCGGCCGAAGGGCCGCGCGCGATCCGGCAGGCGAGCCTGGTGTTCTCCAGCTACCTCACCAGCCTGGGCCAGTGGAAGATGCTGGACACCCGCAGCGGCCGGACGTTCCGCTACCGCGCCCCGCGCGTGGCCGACGCGGGGGACCTGCACATCTACCCGACCGACACCATCCGCACCTTCCAGGCAGTCGCCGCCGGGAGCCGGCGGCTGAGCGGATCGGCGCCGCGCCTGGTCTTCCTCAACGGGGACCACTCGACCACCTTCCCCACCTTCGCGGGCTTCCGCGCCGGCCGGCTGGACCGGGGCGCGCGGCGGGTGGGATTCATCAACATCGACCACCACTTCGACTTCGGGAACTGGAGCACCCTGCACGGGCCGCTCTACCACGGGTCGAACTCCCGCCGGATCAGCGAGCTCCCGGGGATGCACCCCGAGGACATCGCCTTCGTGGGCGTCGGCGACGTGACCAGGTACGACCAGTTCCGCGGCCTGCTCGACCGGGGCTTCCACGTGGTGCCCGGATCGCAGATCCTGCGCCAGGGCGCGGCCGCGGCCCTGCGCCCGCTCGTCGAGCAGCTCGGCGAGCGCTGCGACACCGTGTACGTGTCGCTCGACATCGACGTCCTCGACAGCGCCGTGGCGACCGGCACCGGCCACGTGACCATGGGCGGCATCGACACCGGCCACCTCCTGGACGTCTACGAGGAGTTGCGCGCCCTGCCCGTGGAGGCCGTGGACATCGCGGAGGTGGCCCCCCGCTACGACCCCTCCGGCAGCACCGCGCAGCTCGCCGCCCGGCTGCTGTTCGAGTTCCTCTTCCGCAGCGAGAGCGCCGCACCCGACCTGGCCCCCTGGACCGACCCTCGCCAGGAGCCGTGATCCGCCCCGTCCCCTTTCAGGGCCTGGTCACGGCATCGAGTAGCGCCCGGTGTCCACCCGCCGCCCCAACGCCAGGTACCCCGCCGCGGCCACCGTGCCGAGGACCGCGCAGCACCCCCAGAGGGCGCCCCGGCCGGCGTGGTCCAGCAGCAGCCCGCCGGCGACCGGCCCGAGGAAGGAGGCCGCCGACCAGGCCAGCGAGTTGACCCCCTGGTAGCGCCCGCGGGTGCTCGTCGCCGAGAGCTCGCTCACCAGGCTCATGCTCGTGGGTGCCTGAATCATCTCGCCGAGCGTCCAGACCCCCACGGTGGCGGCGTAGTAGAGGGCGGAGGAGCCCGCGAACGCGGTGAGGCCAAAGCCCGACCCGGTGAGCAGCGCGCTGACCAGCAGCAGCATCCCCCGGTGCTGTCCCTTCGTCAGGCGGGTCACCGGGATCTGCAACAGGACGATCAGCAGACCGTTGATCCCGATCACCACTCCGTACTGCGTGCTGGTCAACCCGGCCTTGCCCATGTCCACGGCGAGCGTCGTGTTGCCCTGCTGGAGCATCAGCCCGAAGGCGAAGGTCAGCCCGACCAGCGCCATGAAGCGCCGGTCCCGGAAGACCGTGCCCAGCCCGGCGCTCGGCCCACTCCCCGCTCCTTCCCCCGCTCCTTCCCCCGCCCCTTCCCCCGGCCCGGCGGCGTCCCGCTGCGGCTCGACGGGCCGGGTCTCCGGGACCCTGACGAAGACCACCACGGCGCAGAGCAGCGTGGACAGGGCATCCACGAGGAACAACACCCGGTAGTCGTGGGCGGCGACCAGCCCGGCCAGCGCGGCCGATACGCCGAACCCGATGTTGATCGCCCAGTAGTTCAGCGCGAAGGCACGGGCCCGGTCGGCGGCCGGCACCAGGTCCGCGATGATCGCGGACGTCGCCGGACGGGAGGCGTAACTGCTCAGACCGACCAGGAACGCCGTCGAGGCGATCGCCAACTGCCCGTCGGCGAAACCCAGCGCCGCCGTGGTGAGCGCGGTGAGCAGCTGGGCGGCCAGCAGGGTGGGCCGCCGGCCGATCCGGTCCGCCAGCACACCGCCGACCAGCGCGGCGATCGCCGAGCCGAGGCCGATGAGCGAGGCGACCACCCCCGCGTACGAGGCCGAATAGCCACGGTCCGCGGTGAGGTAGAGCGCCAGGAACGTGACCACACCGCCGAGCCGGTTGACCAGGGTCGCGGCCCAGAGCCACCAGAAGGCACCCGGAAGCCCGCCGAGCGACTCGGCGACCGAACGGTGGAACCGGACGATCGGACCGGCAGGGGCAGAAGCGGTCATGGGGCGGCTCCCGAGCGACGAACGCCCGTCAGACGGTGGCGACACCCGCCGGAACAACCACGCACCGAGACGGGGACCCAGGCGGCCAGGCCACCCGAACCGGCCCCATCCTGCCCTGCCCGAGCCACCCCCGCACGTCTCGGCGAGTCGCTCGATTCCCGCCCGCCCCCACCGACCCGAACGTCGCAGCGCCCCGCCCGCCCCGGGGACTACTCCGCGCCGGGCGCCGCGTGATGGATCTCGGTGATCCTCGCAGCCGCGTCGAACCCGAGGACCGGGTCGGGGCGGTCGGAGAGCAGGCTCTCGTACAGCGGCCGGTAATGGGCCACCTTCCGGGCCGTCCGACCGTCCGTCCCGAAGGCGGCGAGCAGGTCACCGTCCCGGGCTGCGAAGCCGGTCATGGAGGTGTGGTCGATCCACACCTCCACACCCGCCCGGCCGAGGACCAGGCTGCTCTCCTTGCTGCTGGAGCCCGTGAGCCAGCTGCTGCGCAGACGTGCGGTGCCCGACTCGCCCCGGGACCGGTACTCGGCGGTGCACCACGCGCTGGCGCCGCCGTCCAGCTGCCGGGCGGAGGTGAGCGCCGTGAGGTCGACCAGGCGGGTGAGCATGCTGAGCTGGTTCACCCCGGAGTCCATCCAGCTGGAGCCGTAGGACTCATAGGCACCGGCGCCCTTGAGGACGTAGGGGTCGTAGAACGCGGAGGTGACGGCCGTGACGGGCCCCCACTCGGGATGCTCGGCGAGCAGCTCCGCCGCCCAGCCGACCTCCGGCGAGAAGGCGAAGTGGTGCGCGGTGAACAACCGGCCCCGCACGTCGACCGCTTCGTCCAGCGCGCGAAGCCGCCCGAGCGAGGCGAGGTCGTGGACGAGGGGTTTCTCGACCAGCACCTTGGCCGTGGAGAGCCGGAGAGCCTGGGCCGCCAGCTCCGCGTGCGTGTGCGTGGGAGTGGCGAGCACGAGCAGATCGGGTCGGTGCTCCGCGAGCGCGTCGTCCAGGCCGGCGTGGTGACGCGGGGTGGTTCCACGGAACGAGGGCGGTTCCGGCCGGTTCGGATCGACCGTGAACTCGACCAGCACATCGTCCCGTTCGGCCAGGACCGCGAGATGGGTCTGCGCGATGGTGCCGACGCCGACAAGGCCGACGCTTACGAGGTCAGTCATCAGACTCTGCTTTCTCCGGACGACTCGGCCGAGGTGCGGGGGCCGGGGAGCGTCATCGACGTGTCACCACCGCTGCCCAGCGGCCCAACGACGCGACGGGGCCGTCCACCCAGCCGACGGCGGGCAGGTGCTCCGCGGCGGCGAGGGAGCCGTCGATCCAGGAGGTCGCGATGGGAACCCAGTAGGTGTTGCCGCCGGACGTACGGGTGCGCGCATCGAGCTCGGATCGCGTGCGACGAGCACCTTCGTGGTCACCGGCGAGCACGCCGAGGAGGATATCGGCCACGTCCGCCAGGTTGTGGCCGCCCCGGTAGGCGATCCCGTCCGCAAGGTGCCGGGTGTCTCCCACTGCGGACCGGGCAGTGTCGACGTCGCCGGCCATGGCGTGGGCCACCGCCTCGGCGGACCGGAGCTTGACCAGTTCGACGGGGTTGGGCACCAGGTCGAGCAGTTCCCGGGCCCGGCCCGCCGCGTCGGCGACGGCTGCCGTGTCCCCGGACCAGCAGGCGGTCTGCGCCAGGTTGGCGAGTGCCTTCGCCTCTGCGGCGGCCAGTCCCTCGCGCCTCGCCAGGTCGATCGCCTCGTGGTAGACGGAAGTCGCTTCCTCGAAGCGGGCGTTGACCCGCCAGATGTGCCCGGTCAGCCGGAGCCGTTCGCCTTCGTCCTCCGGGCCACGGACCGGCTGTTCGTGCAGGGAGGCGAGAGCGGCCGCGAACCGCCCGTTGAGGTAGTCGAAGTCGCTGAGCCAGTAGCGGGCGGCCGCGTCGAACTCGCCCCCCACCAAGCCCCGGTAGATCTCCGCGGCCTGCGTGTAGTCGCCGTGGTTGCGCAGGGCGTGGGCGAGGTGGATGCGGACCAGCTGTGCCGTCCGGCCACCGTGCCGCACGCCTCCGGCCGCGCCGCCGAGCACCTCGATCGCCTCCTCGACGCGGCCGGTCCGGCGGAGCTGGACTCCTCGGATGGCGGCCCGGACCGCCCGGTACTCGGGGAGGCCCACCGGGCCGCCGGTAAGACCGGCGCCGAGCTCCGACCACTGGCCGGCCTCGACGAGTCGCTGGGTGGCCAGCGCCATCCAGTCGTCGAAGACACCGTGCTCGGCAGAGAGTTTGAGCCCGGTTTCGAGGGCTTGCGCCGTCGCCACCCGCCCGCCGGAGGGGCCCAGGCGTTCGCCCAGCCAGCTCAGCAGCCGGGCGGCGACCTCACTGCGGTCGCGATCCGACCAGCCGTCCGGAAGCGTCCGGTCCGCCTCGCCGATGGCCTGCCGCAACGCCACGTGCAACGCATACGGGAACGCATAGGCGTCGTCGTGTGTCAGGAACGGTCGGCGAAGGAACCGTGCCACGCTCCCGTCGGAGACTCCGGGTTGACCGGCGCGCAGCAGCTCTGCGCCCACCCGGTCGGTGAGCGCCGCTGTTCGGACCAGGTCGCGTTCCTCCCGGGGGAGGTCCCTGATCGACCGGGTCGCGACGGCTGTGAACGAGCCGCCGAAGTCCGCCACGGAGAGTTGCCCGCCGCGTGCCAGCAAGGCGGCGCAGTGCGAGACCGACAGGTCCAGGTACAAGGGCAGCCCCTGGCCGCCGGAGATGACGCGTTCCCGGATCTCCGCCGACATCGCGGGCTCACCGCCCCGGACGAGGGCCTCACGGAGATAGCTGTCCGCGTCGGAGTCCGACAGGTACCCCACGAGGTGCTGCCGTGGTTCGGCCGTGTCGTTGCTGAAGTGCAGCTGGGGCCAGCACTCCGGGCCGGTGAAATCCAGCTCGCCGCCCGCGCCCGAGTCGGCCCAGTCGATCCGGTTCCGGCCGGTGATGACGAACAGCACGTTCGGCATCAGATAGGCGCAGCGCTGGACGAACCGTTCCACTGCGCGATCGGCCTGGCCGTTGACCACCTCGAAGGTGTCGAGGAAGACGCACACCCGGGGCCGCCGGCCCGCCCGACCGCCCCGGGGTTGCCGTTCCAAGTCCCAGGCCAGCAGGTACGGGAAGTACGAGAGCGTCTCGTAGTCGGCGTCCGCCTCGACCAGTTCGGCGAACAGGTCGCAGTCGGCCAGCAGCCGGCCCTCCCGCACCCGGTCCCGGACGGCGCGGTACGTGACGAGCGCGGCCCGGTGGGCCAGTCCGGTCAGACCTCCCAGACCACCCGGGTCGACCTGCTTCACGGCCTCCGCGATCTGGTCGCCCAACGCGATGCTCCGCGAGGCGCGCCGCAGCGCCGGCGAGGCGTCCAGGAACTCCTGCAAGGCCTCGCCGGGGTGGGCGCGAGCCCAGTAGGAGGCCAGTGCCAGGTCGAAGGCCGGCCAACGGCTCCCCAACTGCCCCAGGGCGGCCCGCAGACGCAGCAACAGGCTCTCGATGTCGCCGGCGCCCTCCTCCGAGAGATCGATCCGCACGGTCACCACGTCGTCGCGCTCCTTCTCCCGCGCTTCGGCGAGGAGGCGGCGCTCCAACTCGTGGGAGAGCGTCGTCTTGCCTATGCCACCCACGCCGTAGAAGGTCAGCACGTTACGGCGGCCCTGCCCACGGTCCACGACCGGCGAGACCTCGGCCTCGTCCAGCATCCGGTGGAGCTCGTCGACCGACCGGGCGAACGCGGCCACTTCGTCGACCCGGTTGGTGAAGACCTGCTGAGCCGTGACGGTGGACGAAAGGCCGCTCATGAATGCAGCCCTCAGGTTCACCCGTGCCATGCGGCCTCCTGGCGTGCGTCGAGCCCCGGTCGGTTCGGCGGCATCTCCCGCAACAGGATGCCGTGCTGAAATCTTGTCAGTGATTGATGCGGCGCCACAATCTCGCCCATGGGGTTTTCAGGCGGCCGACCCCATACGCTCCTCGGCCACGACGATGGGGCGCGGCGGGGCCTCGGGTAGGCTCCCCGAGCATGTCTCAACCTGCGTGGCGTGCCGCATCCGCCGACTGGTCGATCCGCTGGGGTACGGCGTCGAAGGGTTACGGCACGTCAAGGAGCCTGATACCGGCGCCGGATGCCGTACGCATCGGACTGCATCGTGGCGCCCGCACCCTCGGAATGGGACCGTCCGATTCTGGCAGGAGTGCCTTCCCCGAGTGTGCAGCCCGATGACCACGCTGACCGTGGAGGAGACCGTCACGCCGCCGTTGCGGCTCGCGGGCGGGCTGCGCCGGCCCGCCTCGGGGCAGGGCGCGGCGCGCATGACGCACCTGGGCGCGTGGTGATCCGCCGCATCCGGAGGCTGGTCCGCCTCGTGGTGCCGGAGCGCAGGGACCTGTCGCTGGCGTGGAGCACGATCAAGGGGCGCAAGGGCGGCTTCGTCGGCTCCTTCGTCGCGATCGCCGCGGGCTCGGCGGTGATCACCGCCTGCGGGATCCTGCTGATGTCGGGGCTCAGCACCGGGGTGGCCCCCGAGCGCTACTCGGGCGCGGCGGTGGTCCTCGGCGCGGAGCAGTCGTACTGGCTGGACGAGAGCTCCGAGGTCCGCTACAGCGAGCGCGTGACGCTGCCCGCCGACAAGGTCGCCGCCGTCGCCGCCGTGCCCGGTGTCCGGTCCGCCGTCGGCGATGTCGGCGTCGAGGTCGGCATGCTGGCCCCGGACGGCCGCGCGGTGGGCGGCCCGGACGGCTTCCCCGTGGTCGGGCACGGCTGGTCCGCCGCGGTGCTCGGGCCGTTCGCGGTGCGTGCGGGCAGCGCGCCCGCCGGGCCCGACGAGGTCGTACTCGACGCCGGCCTCGCCGCGCGCGCCCACGTGTCGCCCGGCGCGACGGTGCGGCTCGTGGTCGGCTCGGTCGCGTCGTCGTACCGCGTGGTGGGCGTCGCCGCGCCGGAGGGGGGCGGGTTGGGCCGCCAGTCCGCGGTGTTCTTCACCGACGGCCGGGCGGCCGAGCTGTCCGGCCGCCCGGACCGGGTGGACGCGATCGGTGTGCGGGCCGGACCCGACGTCACCCCGGAGCAACTGGCCGGCAGGATCACGGCCGCCGTGCCGGGCCTGGTGGCGCACACCGGCGCGGGGCGCGGCGATGTGGAGTTCTTGGACGTGGGCGACGCCCGCAGCCTGGTGGTCGAGACGTCGGCGTCGTTCGGCGGCACCATGGTGCTGATCGTGGTGTTCGTGGTGGCGAGCACCCTCGCGCTGTCGGTGCAGCAGCGCAGGCGCGAACTGGCCCTGCTGCGCGCCATCGGCGCGACGCCCCGGCAGATCCACCGGATGATCGGCGCCGAGATGACCCTGGTGTCGTTGGCGGGCGCCCTGGTCGGCGCGGTCCCCGGCGTCGTCGTCGCGTTCGTGATGCGCGGCGCGTTCGTCCTCGCGGGCGCGATGCCCGCGGACTTCCGGATGGACGTGGGGTGGCTGCCCTTCCTCGCCTCGCTGGCGCTGTGCATGACCAGCGCCCGGCTCGGCGGCTGGCTGGTCGCGCGCCGGGTGTCCGGGACCAGCCCGGTCGAGGCGCTCGGGGATGCCGCCGTCGAGCCCGGGAGGATCGGCCGGGTCCGGTTGGCCGTCGGCTTCCTGCTGATCCCGCTCGGGCTGTTGCTGACCTCGGGCCGGGTGGCGGTGTCGGGCGACTCTGCCGCCGACACCGCGGCGAGCGCGGTCCTGTTGTTCGTCGTGGCGCTGGGCTGTGTCGGCCCGCTGCTGGTCAGAGGCGCCGTCGTGCTGTTCGGCCCGCGCCTGAACCGGCAGTCCACGGCCCCCGGCTTCCTCGCCCAGGCCAACGCGCGGGCCCATGCGCGGCGGCTCGGTTCGGCCGTCACCCCGCTGGCCATGGGCGTGACCTTGGCCGCCGTGCAGGTATTCGGCGCCTCCACGACGATCGCGGCGTCGCGGGACCAACTCGACGCCGGCCTGCGGGCCGACCACGTGCTGACCTCGTCGTCCGGCGCCGGGGTGTCCCCGGAGGTCGTGGACGCCGTGCGCGGCGTACCCGGCGCCGCCGTGGCGACGCCGGTGGCACGGATGCAGGTGCTGCTGACGTTCCCGTCCGAGGACAGCACCGCGACCAAGGTCTTCGCCGCCCAGGGCGTCGCGCCCGAACGGCTCTCCGAGACCATGGACCTCCAGGTGGTCGACGGCGACACCGCGGAACTGCGCGGCGAGACGGTGGCGTTGAGCCGGGCCGTCGCGGACACCGTCCATGCGCGGCGCGGTGGGACGATCGACCTGCGGCTCGGTGACGGCACGGCGATCAGGCCGCGGGTGGTGGCGGTCTACGAGCGGGGCCTGGGCTTCGGGGACGTCACCCTGCCCAATGACCTCGTCGTCGCGCACACCACCGCGCGGGTCGACACCGCCGTGCTGATCAGGTCCGCGGACGGGACCGACCCGAAGGCGCTCGCCGACGCGCTGCGCGACGCCGTCGGGCGCTACCCGACGGTCCAGGTGGGCGGCCAGGAGGCGTTCAAGGGCGCGCCCGGGGGCGACGGTTCGGGTGGCTGGGCGCTCAACCTCCTGTTCCAGACCGTGCTGTTGGGCTACATCGCCATCGCCGTGGTGAACACCCTGGTGATGGCGACGGCGGCGCGGGTGCGCGAGTTCGCGATGCTGCGACTCATCGGCGCCGAGCGGGCCCAGGTCCGCGCGATGATGAACGGCGAAGCCAGGATCGTGGTCTTCTCGGCGCTGCTGTTCGGTCTGTTGGCGACGATCCCGCCGCTGGTCGGCATCAGCCTCGGGCTGACGAGGTCACCCGTTCCCAGCGTCTCCCCCGTCGGCCTCATCGCGATCGTGGCGGCCACCGTCGCGCTCTCCTGGGGTTCGATCGCGATGGCCACCCGGTCCGCCCTGCGGCCGGCGCCGGTCGACGCGATCGGCGGGCGCGAGTGAGCCGCCCGGGCCCCGGAATGCCGATGTACGGGCTTGAACATCCGGGCTTCGAAGCTGCCAGACTGGGAGCTGCCAGACTGGGAGCACGGCTCAGGGGCGGATGGCGACGGCCCCATAACAGGAGGCCGCCGCGTCGGTGATGTGCTCGGTGTCGTCCGCAGGCGCCGGGTGCCAGCGCGGAGTGGCGGCGACGCCCGGCTCCATGAGGTTCCACCCGGTGAAGAACTGCGCGAACTCGTCGCGGGTGCAGGCGGCGACGGGGGTTCCTGCGGCGGTGTAGACCTGGATGAGCCGAGCGGTCTCCTCGGCGGCGAAGTCCTGCGTGAAGTGGCTGATCACCAGCGCGGAACCGTTGGGCAGTTGTGCCTTGAGGCCTTCGGTGATCCGCTGGGCCTCGAACGGCACGAAGTGCAGCAGGGCGTTCATGCTGAGCGCTATCGGCTGGGTGAAGTCCAGGATCGCCCGGGCCGAGTCCAACAGGTCTGCGGGCTCACGCACATCGGCCTGCACGTAGGCGGTGACGCCCTGTTCGGTGCCGTGCAGAAGCGCCTTGGCGTGGAGGAGCACGATCGGGTCGTTGTCGGCGTAGACGACCTTGGCGTCCGGTGCGACCGACTGCGCGACCTCGTGCAGGTTCGGCGAGGTGGGGATCCCGGTGCCGATGTCGAGAAACTGCCGGATGCCGGCCTCGGCGAGCAGGTGCGTCGACCGGCGCATGAAGGCGCGGTTGGCGCGCGCGGCGGAGCGGGCGTAGGGGAAGACCGCCAGGGCCCGGCCGGCGGCCTCACGGTCGGCGGGGAAGTTCGTCGTGCCGCCGAGGTAGTAGTCGTACATCCGCGCGGAGTGCGCCAGGTGTATGTCGAGGTTGACCTCTACGTCGTCGGTCCCGGCGGTGCCGTCCGTCATGCGTTCCCCCTGAGTCATGCGTTCCCCCTGATGCATCATCGACTCGCCCTGCGCAGGACAGGACCGATCCGCGCCCGCGCCACCGTGGCGAGCGGTGGCGAACCCTGGCGCGGCCCCTTCCACTATGCCCACACGCCCGAACGGCCAATCAAGGGCCGTTGCCGGTGACGACGCGACCGTGCAGCAGGACGACCGAATCAGAGCATGTAGTGACCCACTCTGACCATGTTCGAGCACGGTATCTCCATCATCCGCCGCGCCTTGTGTCTGATCTCGAAACACCTTGCTGCGGCTTAACATCTCGGCATCCAATCCGCCTTAATGTTCCTACCAGGGAAGCGAGTTCCCGCTGTGACCGCCGTACGGCCATGGGGTTCCACCACGGTCGGCGGCCCGCACCGGACGGCAGCCGACAGGCGTGCCGCAGGGGAGGAATGGGACGTGACCGAGAGCGACTGGGTGGTCGGAGGCCGGGACCGCCTGACGTTCGACGCGTTCTGCGACACGCACGAGGGGGCGTGGAGCGGGTTCGCCCGCGCGCGCCTTCGCGACGACGACGCCGCACACAGAGCGGTGGAGATCGCGAAGGTCCGCGTGTGGAAGGAGTGGCCGCGCATCCTGCGCGAGCAGATCCCGCCGTTCCACGCCTGGACGATCCTCAAGGAGGAGATCGGCGCCGCCTTGGCGGAACTGATGATGAACGGCGAGCCGCTGCCCACCCAGGCGAGCGTCCCCGGGTGGGTCTACGCGGTGCGGATCGCCGCCGAGCGGGCGCAGCACCTGATGGAGACCGAGGGCAGCCACGAGCAACTGTACGTCGCGATCCGGAGGTTGTCCGAACGGCGGCACGACGTGATCGTGCTGCGGTACCTGCTCGACCTGCCGGACGAGCAGATCGCCGACTGCCTGGGGACGACCGAGGCCAACGTCCGTTCGACCGCGAGCCAGGCCCTCGACCGTCTGGCCGCGGCGCTCGGCGGCCGACGCGGGGAGAGCCGGTGAGCACCGAACACGACCGGGCCCTGCACCCGAACATGGCCGGCATCCACGTGCCCACCCGGGCCCCGCGGCCACAGCCGGGGGGTACGGGCGTCTCCTGGGAGCGGCTGCTGACCGCCCCGAGTCCGCTGTCCTCCGAGCACAGGCAGGCGGCCCACGAACTCGACCTCGCCGCGTCCCTGGTCCTCTCGATGCCGTCCGCCGCGGCCTCCCTGGGCCTCCTCGTCAACGGCGCGCAGATCCACCCCGAGGGCGCCCTCGTCCTCGGTGCGCTGCTGTACGTCGCGGGCCATCGCGACGGCGCCCAGTTCTGGTGGCAGTTCGCGGCCGGCGGCGGTTCCTACACCTCCGCATCGTTCCTGAGCCTGCTGCACCGCAGCCTCGGGGAGTTCCTGGACGCGGAGGTCTGGCGCCAACAGGCCGAAGCGCTGGCCACCAAACCCCGCCCGCCACAGCGCGTCCTGGGCACCCCTCACGCACTGCTGCCGGCCCAGGTGCTCACCGACATCCTCGCCCGGTGCCACTACGGCCTCGACGTGAAGCTGCCCCCCCGCCTCGCGGCCGTGATCCACCAACTCCCCGTCGCCGGCGACGACCCCGAGTACGGCGAACTCCCCCAGGTGAGCAGCACCCTCGTCCGCGACCTCACCGACGAACGATAACGACCGCACGAACCCCGTCTCCCCCAGGGGCGGGCAAGAAAAGGCCCCCGGCCGGCACGGCACGAGCAGTGCCGGCTCTTCACCCGAGACAAACCGAATGCACCGTAGATTCGGCATGGATCGGCGAGGCCCGGGAGTTGCTGTTCGTACAGCTCGGTCACCCAGGCAGGAGCCCTGACATCGGTACCGTCCGCGCCAACTCAGACCTCCATGCCCCTGACCAGCACGTTTCCCTGGAGCAGATAGGCTGGCCACCTGAACGGAGCCTGTTCATGGCCCGGCGTCGCGCGCTTCTGGCAGCAGGGAGGTGAAACGGTTGCTCTACATTCCGCTATGGGGTAGGGAGAATACCGCGAGCCGCGAGCCGCGAGCCGCGAGCCGCGAGCCGCGAGCCGCGAGCCGCGAGCCGCGAGCCGCGAGCCGCGAGCCGCCTGAACGGCTCTGTGGGATCCTGCGGTCAAGCGGAGGTGCACGATGGATCCCGATGAGCGCATTCACGTCCCCGTAGGGGCGGGTGCCGACCGCTGGCGAACCTTCGATGGCGAACGGACCGTGGTCGTGGCCGCGCGGACAGTCACCTCGCTCGTGCGCGTCCTGGACGTGGTTCCCGAGATACTCCACGACGACGCCCGGATCACCGTGGTCTTCGGCTACGACCCGACGTCGGCCTTCAACGACGGTGTCATCGACCTGCTCCGTTCACTGCGCTGCCGCACCATGCCCTGGCCGCAACTCGCCGAGTGCGATCCCGACCTGGTGATCTCCGCTTCCGAGAACCTCACCGTCCCACCGGGCGACTACCCGATCCTGGTCCTGCCCCATGGCATCGGCTTCCAGAAGCAGGTCCCCGACTCGGCCAGCGCGGGCACCCGTCTGTCCGGTCTGGTTCCGGACGCACTGTTGGCGGCCCGCCGGGCCTGGCTCGCGGTGTCCCACCCCGCCCAGGAGTCCCAGCTGGCGTCATTCCACCCCGGCACGGCGGGCAGAACCGTCCTGGTGGGCGACCCCTGCTACGACCGGCTCCTCGCCAGCGGCCGATGGCGCGAACGATACCGGTCCGCCCTGGGCGTCCTGCCGGGCCAACGCCTGGTGCTGGTGACCTCGACCTGGGGCACGGAGTCACTGGCCGGACGCCACCCGGGTCTGCCCGCCGAGTTGTTGGCCCAGCTACCGGCCGACGAGTACCGGGTCGCCCTCGTCCTGCACCCCAACGTGTGGTCCGGGCACGGCGCCTGGCAGGTTGGTGTCCTCCAACGAACCGCGGTGGAGGCCGGACTGACCACCATCGACCCGACGAACGGCTGGCAGCAAGCCCTGGTCGCCTCGGATCTGGTGATCGGGGACCACGGTTCGGTGACCATGTACGGAGCAGCGATCGGACGCCCCGTATTGCTCGCCGCCTTCGGCTCCGAGGCCGTCCCTGGCACGGCGGGCTGGGCTCTGCGTACGGCCGCACCCCGGCTGGACACCGCGCGGCCCCTACCCGGACAACTTGAGGCGGCACTCGCCGATCACCGCCCGGGCCGCTACGAACAGGTCACCTCCGAGGCGTTCGCCGCCCCCGGCGAGGCACTCCCCCGGCTCCGCGAGACGGTCTACCACCTGCTCGGCCTGGCCCGGACCAAGCAGCCCCCCCGTACCGCCCGTGCCTTTCCGCTGCCGGCCCTGGGCGCGGCACCGCCCTGTTCCCTGCTGGTCCACACCACGATCACCAAACGCCGGAACGACGCGATCGAGGTGGACTTGCGCCGCTTCCCGGCCGCGCTGGTCGGTGAGCTGGCGGAGACGGCGGACTCGTTCCGGCATCTGGCCTGCGACGTGGACGAGCCGGACACTCGACTCACCGAGAGTGCCACCACTATCCTGACCCGCTCGTCAGTCTTCGCCGCCGGCGACGGTCGGCGGCGGATCACCGAATTGCTGACCGACTTCCCCGGCGCGAGGCTGGCCGCGGTGTCGGCCGAGAACGGGTGCCTGGTCGGCCTGCGCGGCGGCAGTACAGTCGAGGTCACCACCGCCACCGCCACCGCCACCGCCACCGCCACCGCCAGACCGTGCCCTGACCCGGGAGCGGCTGCCGCGGCGGTATACACCTGTCTGCGCCTCGGGGTACCACCGGACGGCATCGCAGTGACGCTGCGTTGCGGAACCCTCGGTCAGGAGCTGCTGCTCCGGACGCACCACCCGGCAGCAGTCGATCAGCCCCTGGCGAGTCGGGACAGGACTTCCGCCGCCCGGGGACTGCCGCCTTCCTCGTAGACCGCGAGCGCCCTGCGCAGGCAGTCCCGCACCTCGGCCGGGTCGTCCAGCAGGTCGGCGAGGTCCTCAAGCGCCCGCGCCTCGTAGTGGGACGCCTCCTCCTCGCGCAGGCCGATGACCGCCTGCCGCAGATCGGCCACTGCCCCGGCACGATCCCCGAGCCGCGCCCTCGTCCGCCCCAGGTCCGCCAGCGCCCGCGCCGCCATCCGCGCGTCGCCCCGGGCGAGCAGGTCCTCCCTGGCCAAGGCGAGACCGGCCAGGGCGGCGGCATGATCGCCGCCGACGCTCTGCGCACAGCCGAGGAAGTAGCGGGCGAGGGCAGCCCCGCGCCCTTCCTCGGCCTGGAGGTTGAGCGCGAGCGAGGCACGGTACGCGTCGATCGCGCGAGCCGGATCATGCCGGTCCCAGTACCGTCCCAGGAACTCCTGCACCGAGGCCTGGAGGACGAGGTGGCCCGACTCCACTGCCAGCTGGTCGGCAGCCTCCAACTGCGTCCACGCCTCGTCGTCCCGACCCAGGTCGAGCAGCGGCCGGGAAAGCAGGCTGCGCAGCCTGGCCTCGGCCGCCGGCTGCCCGTCGCGCGCCGCGGCGGCAGCCCCCAGTTCCAGGGATTCGCGCCAGTCCGCCAGGTGTCGGTGATGCAGGAAGAGCACAGTGAACACCTCCGCCAGCTGCCACACCTGGCGGTCGAAGCCGAACGTCCCGGCAGCCCTGATCACGGCGAGGATGTCACCTCGTTCGGCTTCCAGCCAGTCCAGGGCGTCCTGCCGGGGGCTTCCCGTTGTCCCGAACGGCCCGGCGCCGTCGGCGTCCGCTCCGGAGCCACTGGTTCCGAGGACCTCGGCGGGCTCGGTGATCCTCAACCGATCGGCCCGTACGGCGAGATCTGCCAGGACGGCCAGGGCGCGGTAGTGACCGCTGACCCGGCGGACCACCTCCCGCTCCGTGCCGGGCGGGTCGAGCCGACGGGCCATGTCCCGCGCATGGAGTCGGACCAGACCGTGCATCACGTACCGTCCGTCTTCGGTCCCGGTCAGCAGGCTCGCCGCTTCGAGGGTGTCCAGTGCCTCCTGCGCAGCCTCCCGGGAGTACCCGGAGGCCAGCGCCACCAGCGCGGTGTCGAAAGCCCGATTGGGAAGGCAGCCCAGGATCCGGTAGACCCCTGCACCGGTGGTGGGGAGGCCCCGGTAGACCAGTTCGAGTGCTGCCGCCATGGTGCGCTCCTCGTGGCCGGACGACTCGGCGATCCGACGGAAGCGGTTCTGCTCGTCGGCCAGTTCACCGACCAACGAACCGATCGTCAATCGCCGGTGGGTCACCAAGCGGGCGGCACACAGCCGCACCGCCATCGGCAAGCCGCCGCACAGCCTGACCAGTTCGGCCGCGGCCTCCGGCTCGGTCTCGACTCGCCGCTCCCCGCAGAGTGCGGCCAGCAGTTCCAGCGAGCTCTCCTGGTCAAGCACGTCGAGCTGGAGTAGCGCCGCCCCGTCGAGGGCGAGCTCCCCCAGCCGCCAGGTGCTGGTGGCGAGCACCGCGCTGCTGGCTCCCTGCGGCAGTAGGGCAGTGACCTGGGCCGGGTGGCTGACATCGTCGAGTACCACCAGCATCCGCCGGTCCGCCGACAGGGTGCGGTAGAGCGCCGCACGGTCGGCAAGCCTGGTTGGTAGATAGGGGTCGTACACGCCGAGACCGCGCAGGCACATCGCCAGCGCCTCTGAGACATCCCCGCTGGCACCGCCACCCAAGGCCCCGAAGTCCACATAGAACTGGCCGCCCGGAAAGCGTTCCTGATGACGGTGGGCCCACTGGCGGGCAGCGGCGGTCTTCCCGATGCCGGGAAGACCACTGAACACTCCGATGGGACATCCCTGGGCGTCCTCCCCGCCCGCTAACGCCCTGTCCAACTCAGCGAGCGCCCACTCACGGTTGACGAAGCGGCGCGGCGGCCGGGGCACCTGGTCGGGGCGCTGGCGCGCCGTCCCCGGCCCCGGGGACGGCGCCGAGTGGTAGTTGAAGGTGATGCCGCCATGGACGCTGCCCACTTGCGCGAGTTGGCCGTGCACGGTCCCTGGCAGGCTGTTGACCACGTGCGGTGGCACGGGGTGCTCCGCGCCCTCCGGCCCGTTCACGCAGCCCACCGCCTCTCCGGATCGCCAACGAGGTCACGTTACTGGAAGGACCGCCCGGAAGACGACGGTTCGATCGATACGAGCGGGACATGCCACACGAGGCCCACAAAGCCGAGTCCGCCACACCTCACGCGGCCGAGTCTCGCCGATCCGCAGGCCCCCGCGAGGAGAAACCTGTGCCTCCCCGGCCGGCTCTCCCTATGGTGTGAACGACCGACACCAATGACCGAAGGAGCACCACTTTGGATCCGATCACCGCCGCCGCCCTCACAGCACTGGCGGGCAGCGTCGCCGGCGAGGCCGGACGCCAGGCATGGCAGGGGCTGTCCGCACTGGTGAGGCGGCCTTTCCGCCGTGGCGGAGAGCAGGAGGAGTTGCCCGGGATCAGCTCAGGCGAGGTGGAAGTCGCCGCCCTGGAGGCGGTGCCCGCCGACCCCGGACGAGCCCAGGCGTTGGCGACCGCCCTCGGCGTACGAGCCGCCTTGGACCCGGACTTCCGCGTGCTTCTCGATGAATGGTGGGCCCAGACAACGGCCGCCTCCACGAGCTCCGTCCACAACACCATCAGCGGCGGAACGCAGAACGGAACGATCGTCCAGGGACGAGACTTCTCCAACCTCACCTTCAACATGCCGGGCACCCCGCGAGGCATTGACGGCAGCTAACACCCCCTCGGGCTCGGGCAGCCGCCGGAAAGATCGGCTGCACCAGCGACCCGCCGCAGGAACGACGAGAGCGACTGGGGCGCCGGTCCCCTCCGGTGCCCCAGTTTGCGGACAGAAACGGCCAGCGCGCTGCGCGCCAGCAGCGCGTCCGCGTCCTCTCGCTGCGCGATACGCACCGCCGCGTCCATGGGCCTGGCCCCCTTCGGTTCCGGGTTGAACTCGCTTTCATAGTCGTCGTCTTGGCAGCAAGGCTCCGGTCCCGACTCGTGGCCGGGCGTCGCGGTCACCTGCTTGCGGCCAGCGGCGGGGCACTGTGGGTGCGGGGGCTGCCGGGGAAGGGGATCCTGGTCCAGTGTTCGGCCGCCGTGCCGGTGGAGGTGGCGTCCGGCGTGGCCCGTAATGCGTCGGCAGCCCCTTCGGCGGGTGGCGAGTGGGCCGGGGTGAGGACGAGCAGGAGGGCGTCGGGGGCTTCGACGAGGCTGAGCCATCCCTCTTCGCGCTCGGAGCCGTGCAGCTCGAAGCCGTGCAGCTCGAAGCCGTGCAGCAGGTCCTCGACGGCTTCGTCGAGCGCCTGCGCGGTGACGGGCGTGCGCCAGTGGGCGACGGTCGCCCGGGCGAAGTCGCGGGCCGCCGTGGCGGCGTCCGGGGTGCCGGGCAGGTGTCGGGCCGCTGCTCTGGGCACCCCCAGTCCCAGGGCCAGGTCGCGGTCGAAGCGCGGATGGGCGTGGTCCTGGGGCCCGATCACGGGTGTCCTCCGGTGCTGGGGTGCGGCGGGTGTCTGCGCAACGTTTCCCGCCCGTCACGGGCCGCAACCGCCCCGGGGGTGGTACGGCGAGGCCCGAAAAACGACACCCGTTTGGAGGACACCGCGTTCGAGTCGGCTGCCGCTAGCATTCCCGGGCCGGGCATTTGCAATTGCAAATGGGATTGCAAACGGCCTCGGCCGTCCGCATGTCCGTGCGATGGGAAGGGGAAGAATCGAATGACTGTCGAAATGCCGGAGAACGGGGTCCGCGCCGATTCGCTGGACGTGGAATGGGTGAAGAGCCCGAGCAGTCGCGAGGTGGGGAACTGCGTCGAAGTCGGACCGCTGCCGGACGGCGCCGTCGCCTTCCGCAACTCCCGCGACAAGGAAGGGCCCGCCCTGGTCTTCAACCGCGGCGAGGCCGAGGCCTTCGCCTGGGCCATGGAGAACAGGGCTTTCGATCACGTGTTCCACCGCTGATCGGCCCGATTCCGTGGGATCTATAGAACGGCGGGTATGCGGGATGGGCGCCGTGGGATAGTGCTTTCCCGAAACCGCGCCCCCAGGAGTCCCGCATGCCCGCCCTCCCGGACCGTCCCACGCCGAGCGACCCGGACGGCGACGAGGTACGCAAGCTCCACTGGAGCGGACCGGTGGGCGCGGCGAAGGTCCTGGGCACGGTGCTGCGGTCGCTGCGGGAGGAGCGGCGGCTGCGTCTGTCGGACGTCGCTCCCCGGATCCGGGCGTCGGCGTCGAAGCTGAGCCGGATGGAGCGCGGGGAGAGCACCCCCTCCAAGAGGGACGTCAACGACCTGATCACGATCTACGGCGTCGGCCCCGAGGTCCGCGCGCACGTCGACGTGCTTCTGGAACGAGTCGTGGCGGGACCGTTCGCGGCCGAGTACGCCGACATCACACCCGGCTGGTTCAGGCGCATGATCGGGCTGGAGGTCGAGTCCGCCCGCATCCAGTACTGGGAGGGCGGAGTGGTGCCCGGGCCGCTGCAGACGTGCGCCTACGCGCGGCGGATGATCAAGGCCGGCCTGCCCCGGGCCCCCGCCGAGGAGATCGAGCGCCGGGTGAGCCAGCGCATGGACCGCACCCGGCTGCTGGACGACGCCGACCGCACGGTCGTGGCCCTGCTGGACGAGAGCGTGCTGTACCGCAACACCGGGGGCCCCGAGGTCATGATCGGGCAGCTGGAGCACCTCAAGGAGCTCAGCCGGCGGCCGAACGTGCATGTGGCGATCCTGCCGTTCACCGCGGACCTGACCCCGCCGTCGGGGGCCTTCACCCACCTCGCCTTCGAGTACGGCGGCCCGAGCGACGTCGTCTACGTCGAGGGCCCCGGCATCGGGGCCATCTACCTGAGCAAGGACCCGGACGTCGAGCGTTACGCGGACCTGCTGAACACCCTTTTGTTCCACGTCGCCGACTACGAGGTCGGCCTGGCGCTCATCGACGAGGCGATCGGGATCCACCGGGGCAGGATGCGCCGCCCCGGTCAGTGAGCCCTGGCGACGCCGCCGAACTCCGTCCACTCGTCGCTCGTCTGCGCCGTCCGGGCAGCGGTCGGGTCGGGACGCCACTGCGACACCTCCACCACACCGGGGTCGAGGATCTCCATGCCTTCGAAGTAGCCGACCACGTCCTCTTCCGTACGGACCTCCCCCCAATGGCGCTGGGTGAGGTCGGCCATCAGGTCCGTGATCCGCCGGCGGACGTCGAGATGGGGGCTGACGAGCTGGGAGATGGCCATGTAGGCGGGGGCGTCGGCGGGCAGCCGATCACGGACCTGGCGCACGAGCCGCGCGGGCGGGACGGATCCCTTCTCCGGGATGCAGTGCAGGACGGAGACGAACAGCGCCGCCGTCGGCACCCGGGGCAGGATCAGGTCCTGCACGGCCTTGCTGGAGAAGATCTCGTCGGTGTCGCGCATGTCGGCGTGGACGACGGCCGTGTTCGGGTTCCCGGCCAACAGGGTTCGGCCGGTGTGCATCACCATCGGGTCGTTGTCGATGTACACGACCCGGCAGCTGTCGTCGATCTCCTGAGCTATCTGGTGCACGTTGCGCTGGGTCGGCAGGCCCGAGCCGTGGTCGATGAACTGCCGCACCCCGTAGTCACGCACCAGCGTCTGCACCGTGCGCACCAGGAACGCCCGGTTGATCGCCGCGACCTCGACGCTGCTCGGTGCGACCTTCAGCAGATCGCGCACCCCGTCACGGTCGGACTGGAAGTGCGCGTGCCCGCCCAGCAGGAGGTCGTACATGCGGGCCACGCTCGGAACGGCCGGATCGTAGGTGACGGGAGAAACGATTTCCGCATCCGGTTCCAACGCGACCACCCCTGGCTCGGCCCCTTGATCGAAGTGCCCATGCTAGAGCGCTACATGACACTGCGCCAGGTTGTTAAAGGGTCTCGGAACCCGTAAGGCTGAACTCCGGGCGGATGTTATGGCGCACCTGAGCGAAGGGGTGGCGCAGGTACGAAATCCCGCGCCACCCCTTTCACTCCACGCCCGCCGGAGCCGCCCCCTTCGGTCACGCCCTTCCGGGGCCGAAGGCGAGTTCGCCGACCAGGGCGCGCGGCAGCCCCCGCTCGGCGGCGAGCACCAGCCCGGCCGCAGCCGCCGGTTCGACGCCCATCAGGTCCGCGGCCTCGGTCAGTCGCATCCCCAGCCGGTAGTGCAGGACGGCGGCGTCGGCCGCCGCGACGGGCAGCAGGCGGTGCAGCACGTCCTCGCCGTCCTGGCCGTACGGCATCCGGCAGTGCAGGGACACCGCCTCGCGCACCAACACCCACGCTCCGGCCGCAGGGCTGCGCTCGCACACCAGCCGAGGCCAGCACGCCACCAGTGCCTCCACGACATGGTCGACGACCTCGCCGGCCGCGGGCGTACGGCCCAGCCGGGCCACCGCGTACCCCCGGTACAGGCCGCGGCGGCGTTGGACGAACGCGTCCAGGCCCACCGCCTCAGCCCCCGTCACGGTCCTCGCCCCCTTCCGGCGCCGCCGAGCGCGCGAAGCACCCGGACGGTCCGAACTCGTCGGAGTAGACGGCCGCGAGCGCCGCGTAGTGCATGCGTTCCCAGTACGGGCGCAGGTCGCCCGGGTGCCCGCCCAGCGCCGCGGCCAGCTGGCTGACCACCGGCCAGTCCGGCACGGTCTCGCCCGCCAGCACCGATCGCACCAGCTCCGCCGACACCCCCCGGGCGAGGGCGCACACGGCTTCGGCGTCGGGCTGCCCGGCCGCCAGGTGCAGGCCCCGGATCGCCCGCAGCATCTGGTCGGCGGCACCCGCCACCGACACCCGCCCCGGGCGCTCGGCGCCCTGGGCCACCTCCCACAGCAGCCGCAGCTCCTCCGGCACCCCGCCGAAGGCCCGCGCCAGCGTCTGCAGGACCGGCCACGTCGGCACCCGGTCCCCGGCGAGGATGCGCGAGACGTACGACGGCGAGCACCCGGCCAGCTCCGCGGCGGCCTGCGGGCTCACCCTGCTGCGCTCCTGCAGCGCCGTCAGCGCCGCGGCGAGCAGCCCCGCACGGGGTCCCGAATCCGGCTCCGGCTCCCCCGCCGAGGCCGGTGCCGGCGCGGCCGGTGCCGCGCCCGAAGCGGTCCCCGGCGCGGGCGGGGCCTGCCGGTTCGAACGCCGGCTCAGCTGCTGTTCCACCCGCCGCAGGGTCCACCGGCGCCGGGCCGAGTCCGGCTGGACGCCCAGCGCCGACCCGATCTCCCCCCACTCCATCCCGTCGGCCCGTGCATCGCGGACGACGGCCGCCACATAGTGGTCGGCGTCACCCCGCAGCGCCCGCGCGCACGCCAGCCTCACCGTCAACGGCGCCCGGCGCGCCTGCGCCTCCAGCAGCCGGCCGGCACCCGCGTGCACGTCCTCCGCCACCAGTTGCCCCCAGCCCCCGGCCGCCCGGGCGGGGCGGCGCGCCGCCCCCTTGGCCGCGTCCCGCAGCCTCTGCGCCTGTTTCTGGCACGCCACCCGGTGGTACAGCCGGGGTCGCCCAGCCCTGACCGGCCGCCTGAACACCTCTCCGCACGACGGCAGCGCACACACCACCGTCACCCATCCCGCCATCCTCACCCGCTCTTTTCTCTCTCCCTCGGCGGTATTTCCACCCCCGGGGGCGGGCCGCGGCGCGCGGCGCCCCCGGGGCCGACGGACCGGGGGGCATCCGCCGCGGCGGACGCCCCCCGACCGCCCTGCTACGGGTGCAGCCGCAGCCGCCGGAACCGGCATCGCGCCTGACCGGCGGCGGTGACCAGAGCGCCGATTCCGGCGAACCGCCACCCCGCCCGTCTGTCGGCACATGCCAGTGGCACAGTCGCGGCCGGGGCGACCGAGCCGAGGGAGACCGAAACTCGCCAGTAATCAAAGCCGGACGGCCTTCGGGCCGGCAGCGGGACACTGGTACGTTCGGTGGTGATCACGGGACGCATCAACCGCCCCGTGAGGGCGTAGCAGTGCATGACACTCCTCCGCTCCGGGCCCCGGCCGACGGTGGACAGACCATGGCCGGGGCTGCGCTTTCTTGACGCTGAAAAAGGTACTCCTCCGTGAAAGCGGTTTGCACCGCAGATGTCTCAACCCGGTACTGCACGTGCCGATGGGAATGGCATTGCCGGTGAGTTCCAGCAGTGCCCGCGGACCTCGCAGCGACACCGGTTCCGCTCTCACCATGGCGTGACGATCGGACAGAATCGGGCATGTGTTGACGCTATCCGGGCTCTACCGATCGGTAATAGCCGATTTCCGGGCCGGTGCACCGCGTGGCGACTACAGGGCCGTAGATGGACGGGCCGGTTTTCGGTATTCATCGAATTGCAGATGCAAGCAATCGGATGATGAGATTCCACAAAAGCCGTGATGCAAGTCACATGATGTGGCGGTCGCGGGCGTCGATCATCGCGCGAGCGCGCGGTACGGACAGATCGCCCGGCCCCATGCGCCGTGGCCTCAGGAGGACCCGACGGGTCCGCTGACAGCTCGTCAGCAAAGGCGGCAAAAGGTCAGCATCGGTCCGATTGAAGGCTGCCGCGCCGCCCCGAACGCGCGAGTCGACGTGGCATCCCGCAGGACCCTCCCGCCCAACCAGCGCGCGCCTCACGAACGCGTTTCACCAGGTCAGCGCACGCGCCCCCGCGCCTTCAGCGGGAGGGCGGGGAGTTCCGGCGCGCGCAGGCGGTCGCCGGCGTAGCCGTGGACGTCGCCGAAGCGGGCGGTGGACATCCAGTCCTCGCGGGCCCGGGTGATCTCCTCGCCGGTGCGGCCGATGAAGTTCCACCACATGAGGATCTGCTCGTCGAAGGGTTCGCCGCCGAGGAGGAGGACGGCGGCGTCGGTGCGGGCGTGGAGGGGGAGTTCGGGGCGGCCGCAGCCGAGGTAGAGCATGGAGCCGGGTTCGACGCGGACGCCGTCGACGTCGACGCTGCCGGACATGGAGAGGACGGCGTACTCGAAGTCGGGGACGAGCGGGAGCTTGAGGTCGGCGCCCTCGGTGAGGGCGAGGTCGGCGCCGACGAGGGGGGTGTAGGCGGTGCCGGGCGAGGTGGCGGTGTCGAGGGTGCCGAGGATGACGGTGCCGCGCAGGCCGGGGGCGGTGACGACGGGCAGGTCGGCGTGGTGCTCGAAGGTGGGGGCGGTGTGCCGGTGGGCGTCCGGGAGGGCGACCCAGAGCTGGGCGCCGTGCAGGTAGCGGGCGTGCGGGCGCGGGGATTCCTCGGAGTGGGAGATCGCCCGGCCGGAGGTCATCAGGCCCAGTTCGTACGGGCGGACGGTCTGGAGGCTGCCGAGGCTGTCGCGGTGCAGCACTTCGCCCTGGTGGAGCCAGCTGACCGTCTGGAGGCCCATGTGGGGGTGGGGCGGGACCTGCATGCCGGGTTCGTCGGCGATGTCATCGGGTCCGTAGTGGTCGACGAAGCACCAGGCGCCGACCATCCGGCGGCCCAGGTTGGGGAGCAGGCGGCGGACCATCGTGCTCTCGCCGAGCTGGACCTGACGTCCGGTCAGCAGGTCCTTGACCGGTCCGGTGTCGGCCTCGCGGCCACAGGTGGTCGGGGAGGGCTTGCGGTCGAGGTTGCTCATGTGCGGTTCCACCACCGTGCGGAGAGGGGCCGGGCGAGGGGCGTTCGCCAACGATCATCCCTGACGGCCGGTGGATCCTCCACCCCTCCCCGGGCCGGGCCCCGGAACGCCGCCCCTGGACGACGGCTGGCCCGGGCCCCTGAACACCGCTCCGCCCGGACTCAGGGCTCAGTGCCCGCAGGCCCACCAGGCGTCCGCCGAGGCCTTGGTCGCGAGCTCCCGCAGCTTGCGCACGGCCTCGGCCGGGTCCTCGGCCCCGTACACCGCCGAGCCGGCCACGAACACGTCGGCGCCGGCCTCGGCGCAGCGCTCGATGGTGCCGGCGGAGACGCCGCCGTCGACCTGGAGCCACAGTTCCAGGTCGTGCTTGGCGATCAGCTCCCGGGTGCGGCGGATCTTCGGCAGCATGATGTCGAGGAACGCCTGGCCGCCGAAGCCGGGCTCGACGGTCATGATCAGCAGCATGTCGAGCTCGGGCAGCAGGTCCTCGTACGGCTCGATGGGCGTGCCCGGCTTGAGGGCCATGGAGGCGCGGGCGCCCTTGGCACGGATCTCACGGGCGAGGCGGACGGGCGCGGCGGCGGCCTCGACGTGGAAGGTGACGGAGCCGGCGCCTGCCTCGACGAACTGGGGGGCCCAGCGGTCCGGGTCCTCGATCATCAGGTGGCAGTCGAGCGGGGTGTCGGTGGCGCGGGCGAGCGACTCGACGATCGGGACGCCCAGGGTGAGGTTGGGGACGAAGTGGTTGTCCATCACGTCGACGTGCAGCCAGTCCGAGCCCCTGACGGCCTCGGCCTCGTCGGCGAGCCGGGCGAAGTCCGCGGACAGGATGCTGGGGTTGATCTGCGCCATTACCGACTACCTTCACACGAGGGTTCACACGAGGGCTGCGGCGTCCCGGGAGCGGGCACCTCGTCCCATCATCTCGCGCCGACGCCCGGCCGGGTGCACACCGGGACCTCCCCGTGACCGTCATCACACCCGGTCCGGGATTACCGTGGCCGCCGCCGTGGTCATCAGCACTGAAGCGGCCCGCGCGCGCCCGGTCCGTCGGCGCCCGCCGAGCCGCCCCGTCCGGCCGGGTTCGCCCCGCCCCTCTCCGAGGAAGGTCCTTCGATGGCCGATCTCGTCCACCCCGCCCGTGCACTGTGGTGGCTCTTCGAACCGGTGCACGCCGTCACCTACTTCCTGCCCGAGAGCCGCGAGGCCTACGAGGCGGCCGGGCTGCACGGCGGCTGGCGCGGCTACTTCGCCAGCCGGTCGGCGCCGCTGGGCGCGGTGGACGCGCCGCCGGTGATCGCCGCGTTCTTCAGCTTCTCCCCGGCGATGGTCGAGCGCGCGCTGCCGGAGGTGTGGACGCACGCGAGCCCGGAGGAGGCGCTGGCCGCCCGGTTGAAGGGCTCGGCGGCGGCGCTGGCCCGGCTGCTGGAGCACGTGGACCCGGCGCAGGTCGAACTGGTGGTGGAGGCCCTGGAGCGGGCCGCGGGCCGGCTCGACTGCGTCGGCCGGGTGCTGGCCGCCGCCAATGCCGCGCTGCCCCGCCCCTCCGGCCTGTACGAACGGCTGTGGCAGGCCGCCACGGTGATGCGCGAGCACCGCGGGGACGGCCACGTGGCGGCCCTGGTGGCGGCCGGACTGGACGGGTGCGAGGCGCTGGTGGTCCGGTGCGCGATGGACGTCCGGCGCGAGATGCTCCAGCCGATGCGCGGCTGGACGGACGAGGAGTGGGACGCGGCCGCGGCGCGCCTGGTCGATCGGGGCTGGCTGACCACGGCGGGCTCGGTGACCGAACTCGGCCGGATCCGGCACCAGTCCCTGGAGGCCGCCACCGACCTGGCCGCCGCGCGGGTCTGGGAGGACTACCCGCGCGCCGAACTCGACCTACTGGCCGCCGCGTTGAAGCCGATATCGGCGCTCTGTCGCAGCCAGCTCCCGGTCAACCCGGCCGGCCTGCCGGACAACCCCTGATCAGCCCCTGATCAGCCCCTGATCAACCCTTGATCAGCCCCTCATGAGGTCCCGATCAGCAGCCGGTCAGTTCCCGACCGGTTGCTGGTCGGGAACCGATCGGGCGCCACCCGTGCCCGGCGGGCCGAGGACGATCCCCCGCCCGGCGTAGAAGCGCTCGAACGACCGCCACGGCACGTGCGCGAAGGACTGCGACTCTCCCGGGAATCCGGACGGGTTGTGGATCACCACCGCCGTGTCCGTGGCGCCCACCACCAGCACCAGGTGTCCGCCCCGCCGCACCGGCGCCGGACCGGCCGGCTCCCGGATCGCGGGATGCACCGACACCATCACCAGCCGCCCGCCGGCCACCTCGGCCGCCAGCTCCGCGGGCGCCAACTCCCGCGCCTGCGCGGCCAGTCCCCACCGCCGCCGGACGTAGTCGGCGAACGGCGTGTGGATCAGTCCGCGCAGGCTCTCGCCGTCCCGGACGTACGCCCCCGCCGCCACGCACTCCCCGGCCAGCGTGAGCGCCGGGGGCGCCAGGCCCCACCAGTGGTCGAGTGCCATCCGCAGGCAGGCCACCCCGCACAGCCGCCACGACCACCACGCGTACTCCTCCGGGGTGGTCGCACCGGACTGCCCCCACCGGGGGTCCTCGGCCGCGTCGACCTGTCCGTCGATGATCACCCGCACCAACTCGGCCGATTCCCACTGCGCGTGGTACGGCACCTCGTGCACCACCGGCCCGCCCGCCGGTGCGCCCGTCGCTGCGCCCGCGTGTGCTCCGGCCGATGCGCCGGTCGGCGCGCCCGCCCGTACACCTCTCGGCGCGCCCGTCGACATCCCGCCCTGCTCCTCCGCCATCCCCCGACGCTCTCACGCCGCGGCACCCGGGCCGACCCGCGACACTCCCTGAGCGCCCGGTGAGCACCCCTACTCGGGCACGCGCTCCCCCGGACCGTTCCCCGAGCCCTCCTTCAGGCCTTCCGTCGAACCCTCCGACCGGTAGGCCAGCCGCTGCGACGCGCGGCGCCCACGCGCCTCAAGCGGCAGGGAGCCGGTGGCGCCCGCGAGACCGAACGACGGCATGTCGAAGTAGATCGACTCGTACCCGCCCTCCGGCACCACGTACGTCTCGTGCCACAGCCCGACGTGCCGACGGGCCTTCCCCTCCCGCAATTTACGGTTGACGATGCCCCAGACGCTGTGGTGGAAGCCGTCCGGCGCGCTTGCGTAGCCGTACAGCTTCTCCTTCGACTCCCAGTACTGGACGACGTAGTACGTGCGCGGCGAGGCGGTGAGCAGGATCCGCCCGCGCAGGCCGCGTTCGGGGCTGCGCCCCAGTTCGTACAGCATCCGGAACATCGCGAACATCACCGGGCCCCAGTGATGGACGGCCCAGAAGCGGTTGATCCGCATGCCGATCAGCAGCACCACGGTGTCGCCGGTGGCGCCCGCGGTGGTGTAGCCCGGCGTCGGCTTGGCGAACATCGATCGGACGAACGTCGTTCCCATGGACATCTCGGCCTCCCGCACCCCATGTAATCGGTGATTACATCAGGGCCGGGAAACCCGGTCAAGGCTCGCCGCACGCACAAATCGGCTACTGCGAAGGATGGTTGGCGATTCCCTGACCGAAGGTGTCGAGCACCTTCCCGGCCAGCTCCTCCGCCTCCTCCCCCGGCAGGTAGCCGTCCACGATCATCTGCGCCAGCCCGAACACCAGCGCCTGCCCGGCCAGCCCCATCAGCCCCGGATCCCCCGGACGCAACCGGCCCGCCTCCTGGTCCGCCACGATCAGACCGGTGAACGCCCGGTCCATGCCGTCTAGTTGATCCCGCAGCTCCGGCTCCCGCGAGGCCACGAACACCCGCGAACGCACCAGGTCGAACCGGTGCGGATGGTGCAGCGCGTACCGGACGAACCCGAGCCCGACCGCCCGCATCACCGACCCCCCGGCCGACCCCCCGGCCGGATCCACCGCCGCCACCGCCGCCACCTCGGCCTCCTGGCACCGTACGAAGTCCGCCAGCACCCGGTCCGCCAGCGCCGTCAACAACGCCTGCCGGTCCGCGAAGTGGCGAAACGGCGCCCCCGCCGACACCCCGGCCCGCCGCGCCACCTCCCGCATGCTCACCTTCTCCTGCCCGTACTCGTCCAGCAGCTCGAACGCCGCGGCGACCAGCGCCTCCGGCAGCGATCCGTGGTGGTACGAGCTGCGCCCGCCAGGCCGTTCCGTCATGCCTGCCTTGCTACCACAGCAAGCCGCCCCACCAGGAAACCATCACCCCACCGATCGGAGCCCCATGCCCACGCCCATGCCCACACCCATGCCCACGCCCACACCGACCGCCCCCACCCCCCAACCCGCCTCCCGCGCCGCCGCCTTCGCCGCCGCCTACGCCCTCCTCCGCGCCTCCGCCACCCTCGCCGACCACTGGATCCAGACCGACCACCAGGCCGGCGCCAAGGGCCGGCCCACCCCTGCCGGCCGCCGTGCCTGCGCCGCACACGTCGCCGCCTACACCGCCACCCAGGCCGCCGCCCTCCTCCTCGGCACCCGCGCCCTCGGCCTCCGCCCCAAACCCCGCCGCCTCCTCGCCGCCCTCGCCCTGTCCGCCGCCACCCACTACCTCGCCGACCGCCGCGAACCCCTCCGCCGGGCAGCCGACTTCACCCGCCGGGGAGGCTTCGTCCGCCTCGCCGAGCACGGCATGAACGGCGCCTACCTCCTGGACCAGGCCTGGCACCACGTGTTCGAGACCGGCGCCGCCCTGATCGCCGCGACGTGACAGCATCCGTCCACCGCTCACGGCAGCCCCCCGAGCCGCGCGGCGGCCGCGAGCAGGCCCTCGGGGTCCGTCACGAGGGTCAGCTTGCGACGCCCCTCCGGCATTGCGCCGAACGGCGGCAGCGCCGTGAGCTGCCGCAGCAGTTTGGGGCCGATGGCCAAGCAGTCCGCGAGGTCCTTCTGAGCGACCCGCAGGTGAACGCCGTCGGGCCCGCTCACCGCGAGTTCCTCGTTGTCGAGCAGCGGCGCCAGGAGCCACGCGAGCCGCGCCACGTTGTCGCCGGACCGCGACAGGACCTGGGTCTCCAACTGTCGGCCGATGACGTACGACCAGATCGCCGCCCCGTACGCGTCCTGGAACGCGCGGCTCCTGAACAGCTCCGCTCCGAGGGTGACCACTTCGCAGTCCGTGTACGCCGTCACGGTGGCCGTCCGCGGCCGGCGGCCGTACACGGCCATGTCCCCGAGGAGGTCGCCAGGGTGCCGGAGGACGATCAGCTTCCCGTCCTGGTCGATCCGGACGGCGCCCTTCTTCAGGAAGGACACCGAGTGACCCTCGGCGCCCTGCCGCATCAACTGTTCGCCTTTCCGAATCCACCTCACTTTGGCGGAACCGAGGATTCCCTCCCAATCGGTGTCGGACAGGTGATCTCGAAATGTTCGATTCAGCCCGAACGCCTGCTCCGCCGTCGAATTTCCCCACAAGGTCATGGCGAGAGATTAGAGGCACCGCACCCCAATCAGGCTGCACGTCAGGCAAGTTGCCGCACACCCGGACACCTTCCCCATATCGGGTGCTACCCTGCCGCGCCTTTGGATCGCCTACGAATGAACCTGTGGCGCACCCCACATCGTTAAGAGGCCTCCGGCCCCCTAATTTTCGCCGCCGGGCCGCAGACTCCTGGTCATCAGCTCGACCGCCCGGTCGACGCGCCCGGACCGTACGTTCCAGGAGGCCGCCATGTCCGAACCCCCGTCACTTCCCGGCGACTCCAGCCAGCCCCTGCCGCCGCTCTCCGGCCTGCTCTGTGTGGACGTGAAAGGCTTCACCGAGCTGCCCGGCGCGGTCCACGCTCCGGTCAGCGCCCACCTTGAGCCCGTCATCGACGCCGCCCTCACCGCGGCCGGCCTCGACGGCCTCCGGACCGCGAAGAGGTTCCCCGCCAACTCCGGCGACGGGCTCGCGTTCGGCTTCGACCCCGTGCTGCTGGGGTACGTCGTCCACCCGTTCCTCGACCGCCTCGACGAGCAACTCGCCAAGCACAACGCCGATCCGGGCCGCGTCCGGCTCCGGATGCGGGTGAGTGTCCACTCCGGTCACGTCGCGCCCGAGGGCGTGCCCGGCGAGGGGAACGGGCCGGCGAGGAACGAACTGCACCGGCTGCTCGACTCCCGAGAGGTCAAGGCCGTTCTGGCCAGGGCCAGCCCGGAGACGACGCACCTGGTGGCGATCGTCTCCGACCGGGTGTACGAGGACGCGGTCGTCTCCCGGCACTCCGGCCTGCACCCGGACCGGTTCCAGAGCATCCTGGCGACCGTTCCCGGCAAGGCGTTCGCCCGGCGGGCGTGGCTGTACGTCCCCACCCCGTCCGGGAACCTCCTCGCCCTGCCGGAGAGCTCCTCGTTCCATCCGCCCCGCTCGCTCCGGCGGCTCTTCAGCGCGTTGCGCCGTCTGAGTTCGAAGATCTGGCCCATTCTCGATCCGCACCGTCCGTCGGGAGGAACCGACCCATGGCTCTGATCACGTACAACAGCCTGCTCGACGTCATCCACGCCCGGGTGACCAGCGCCGCCCACCTGCGACCGGAGGTCCTGCCGGTCGAGGTCGGCGGGGAGACCGTCCACCTCGACCTGCCGCAGGCCCGGGCGGCACTGTACGAGCGGCCGGTGGACGAGGTGCTGCGCCGCGAGGTGTGGCATCGGGCCGTCGCGCTGGGCCAGCACGACGCGCTGGCGTCGGCCATCGGCTCGACGGAGGTCACCGGCTGGGTCGAGGCCGTCGTCTGGCTGACGCTGCCGCACCTCAGGCGGGTGGCCCGCCAGGCGGCGGGCCGCCTGGGGGCGGACCGGAGGGACGTCGAGTCGGAGGTCGTGCTCGCGGTCGTCGAGCGGCTGGCCGAGGTCTCGGTGGACGATCCCGACGTCGGGCCGGACCTGCTCCGGGCGGCGGGCCGCCGGGGGTGGGAGTTCGCCCGCCGGTCGGCCTCCGGCGGGCGGCCGGTGGAGGACATCGTCGCCGTGGCCGACGCCCGCACCGCCGCGTCCACCGAGGACCTCTGGGAACTGGCGATCTCTCGACCGGACCGGCCCGACGGCCTGGCCGCGCCGCTGCGCCTCACCTCGCGCTCGGCGGTCGAGGGCGCGCGGCTCGGTGAACTCGCGGACCACCTCGGCCTGCGCGAGGTGGTCCACCGGACCCACCGGCCGCACCGTGGCCCGCGGCTCGGGTCGGTCTCGCTCCGCTCGACGGCGGTCGGCCGGTGATCGCCCCCGCCGAAGGCCCGCTGACCTTCCCCGAGTTGTTCGACCTCCCGCTGTCCGTCGACCTGCGCACGGCGGCCCGGGCGTTCGGTATCTGCCTGGCCACCGCCTACAACCTCGTCCACCGCGACGCCTTTCCCTGCCCCGTCATCCGCACCGGGTACCGCTACCGGGTGCCCACCGTCGGCCTGCTCAGCGCCCTGGGCATCGAGGAACTCCCCGTCTACGCGTCCGATCTGGCCCCCTGGGTCAGCGCCCCGCCGCTGCCCGGTCTCGAATGGAAGGACCTCGCGTGATCGCGATGACCACGACCGCCCACCCGGAGCCGCTCCGCCCGGAGCCGTCCGGACCGGAGGCAACCCTCCCGAAGGCGCCGGCGCAGCTGCCGACCTGCTTCGTGATCGGCCCGATCGGGGACCGGCACGCCGAGGTCGGCAGTCCGGCCCGCCAGGCGTACGAGACGTCCCTGGAGACCTTCGAGGAGGTCATCGGCCCGGCCTGCGCCGCCTTCCGGATCCAGCCGCTGCGCGCGGACCAGATCCAGCAGGCCGGGGAGATCACCGAGCAGATCTGCCGCCACGTGCTGCAGTCGGACATCGTCATCGCCGATGTGACGGGCGGGAACGCCAATGTGATGTACGAACTCGGCCTTCGGCACACGACCGGCCGCCTCACCATCCACATCGGCGAACACGGGCTGCTGCCGTTCGACATCTCGCCGATCCGGACGATCCTGTTCAAGCGGTCGCGCAGTGGACTGGTGAGCGCGCGCAACGAGTTGCAGGAGGCACTGAACCGGGGGATCCGGGAGGGGTTCGCCCCGCTAACCCCGGCCAGGATCCTGCTCGGCCTCCGCTCCCGGGACGAGGCCGAGGCCGGTCCGCCCGCGCAGCAGCGGGCGGACGGGGAGGACGCGCCCGGCCTGATCGACCTCTTCGCCACGGTGGAGTCCGAGATGGACCTGCTGACCGAGGGCATCGAGACCATGACCGGGCTGGTGAACGCCATCGCCGCCCTGGCCGAAGAGTTCGGGCCTGACATGAAACGCGCCGCCGCGAAGGGTGCGCCGCCGTCCGCCACGCTCGCGGCGACCAGGCGCTTCGGCACCGCCCTCGGCGGGCCGGCGGCCGAACTCAAGGTGTGCGCCGAGGAATTTACCGCCCGAATGTCGAACATCGACGCGACCGTGCACGCCTCGCTGGACATGTTCCAGCAGCTGCCGCAGACCGGGGAGGCCCAGGAGACCCACAGCTTCCTGCACCAGCTCATCGACATGTCCCAGGCCTCGCGCGAGGGCCTGGAGACGCTCCGGCTCTTCCGGACGATGATGGAGTGGCTCACCAACGTGAGCCGCGATCTGCGGGCCCCGGCCAAGGACATCATGGCCGCACTCGACCTCGTCACCGCCGCCATGGCGCGGGTCGAGACGTGGGACCAGCGGGCCCGCGCCCTGGTCTGACCGCAGGGACGGCCGCGGGGACGGCCGCAGGGCGGGCGCCGGGGGGGCAGTGGGCCTCCCGGCGCCCGTGCGCGGCTACCAGGCGTAGTCCTCCGGGGCGGGCTGGTGGCCGGGGAAGAGTTCGTCGAGGCGGTCGAGGGTCTTCTGGTCGAGCTTCAGGTCGAGGGCGGCGACGGCGGCGTCGAGGTGGGCGGGGGTGCGGGGGCCGATGATGGGGGCGGTGACGGCGGGGCGGGTGAGGAGCCAGGCGAGGCCGAGGTCGGCGGGTTCGGTGCCGAGGTCGGCGGCGAGGTCCTCGTAGGCCTGGAGGCGGTCGCGGTGGGTGGCGAGGAGTCCGTCGGCCTGGGGCAGGGCGCCGCGGACGCGGGTGCCTTCGCGTTCCTTGCGGAGGATGCCGCCGAGGAGGCCGCTGCGCAGCGGGGACCAGGGCAGCAGGCCGAGGCCGTAGTGCTGGAGGGCGGGGATGACCTCCAGTTCGATGGTGCGGTCGAGGAGGTTGTAGAGGGACTGTTCGCTCACCAGGCCGAGGAAGTGGCGGGAGCGGGCGGCCTCCTGGGCCTGGGCGAGGTGCCAGCCGGCGAAGTTGCTGGAGCCGACGTAGATGATCTTGCCCTGGGTGACCAGGACCTCCATCGCCTGCCAGATCTCCTCCCAGGGCGTGTCCCGGTCGATGTGGTGCATCTGGTAGAGGTCGATGTGGTCGGTGTTCAGGCGCCGCAGGCTGGCCTCGACGGCGCGGCGGATGCCGAGGGCGGAGAGCTTGCCCTCGTTGGGCCAGTCGCCCATCGGCCCGTACACCTTGGTGGCGAGGACGGTGCGTTCGCGGCGGCCGCCGCCCTGGGCGAACCAGCGGCCGATGATCTCCTCGGTCCGGCCCCTGAGGTTGCCCTCGCTGTCGCGGCCGTAGGCGTTGGCGGTGTCGAAGAAGTTGATGCCCCGCTCGTGGGCGGTGTCCATGATGCGGTGGGCCTCGGACTCCTCGGTGTGGGGGCCGAAGTTCATGGTGCCCAGGCAGAGTCGGGAGACGGTCAGGCCGGTGCGGCCGAGGTGGGTGTACTCCATGGCGCCCACCTTCGGCCGTACCGGCAGCGGTGTCCAGCACATTCCGTCAGACGAAACAGACGAAACAGACGAGCGGACGGACGAGCAGGCTGACGACCAGCCGACCGCCCCCCCTCAGCGCCCGTGCGTGGCGAACTTCCGCACGGCGAGCGGCACACAGAGCGCGAGCAGCAGCCCGCTCCAGAGCAGCGAGGCGAGGACGGCGTGCTGCATGGGCCAGGCGCCGCCGGCCGCGGAGGGGTTGCCGAAGAGTTCGCGGCAGGCCTGGACGACGGCGCTGACCGGGTTCCAGTCGGCGACGACCCGCAGCCACCCGGGCATGCCGCCGGTGGGGACGTACGCGTTGGTGACCATCGCGATCGGGAATACCGCGACGGAGAGTTGGCCGGCGGCCTCCTCCTTGCCGATGGTCAGGCCGAGGCAGGTGCCGACCCAGGTCATCACGAAGCGGAAGAGCAGCAGCAGGGCGAACGCGCCCGCCGCGTCCCCGGCGCCCTCGCGGACGCGCCAGCCGGCGGCGAGGCCGACGAGCGCGAGGAGGGTCAGGACGACGAGACTGACGAGCAGGTCGGCGAGGGTCTGCCCGAGCAGCAGTCCGGTGCGGGAGACGGGCATGGAGCGCAGCCGGTCGGTGATGCCGCGGCCGACGTCGCGGGCGGCGCCGACCATGGTCACCATGATGCCGTTGGTGGCGACCATGGCGAACAGGCCGGGCATCAGGAACTCGCGGTAGTCGCCGCCGCCCGGGATCCGCATGGCGCTGCCGAAGACGTACCCGAAGACCACCACCATGATCACCGGGACGCCCAGCGAGGCGGCCAACAGGCCGGGCGAGTGGCGGTAGTTGAGGAGGATGCGGAGCATCGACGTCCAGGTGTCGACGGCCAGCCGGGCGGGTCGGGACGGTTTCGGCGCGGGGCGGGACGGTGTCGGCGCGGGGTGGGACGACATCGGCGCGGGGGTGTACGCGGCGGCCATCAGGCGGCCCTCCTCAGGTTTTCGGCGGATTCGCGGGTGAGCGCGAGGAACACGTCGTCCAGCGAGGGGGCCCGTACGGCGGCGTCCTCGGCGGTGATCCCGACGGTGTCCAACTCCCGTACCAGCGAGGGCAGCAGGACGGACACGCCGGGCTGGGTCAGTACCGTCACGGTCCGTTCGGCCGCGTCGACCTGCGCGTCGCCGCCCGAGAGGGTGGACAGCACCACGGCGGCGGCGGCGAGTTGGGCCGGGTCGGCGAGGGTGACGGACAGCTGGCTGCCGATCGCGGCCTTGAGCCTGGCTGGTGGGCCGGTGGCGATGGCGGCGCCGTGATCGACGACGACGATGTCGTCGGCGAGCCGGTCGGCCTCCTCCAGGTACTGGGTGGTGAGCAGCACGGTGGTGCCGCCGGCGGCCAACTCCTTGACGGTGTTCCAGATTTCCTGGCGGCTGCGCGGGTCGAGCCCGGTGGTGGGCTCGTCGAGGAAGAGCACCGGGGGGCTGGTGACCAGGCTGGCGATGAGGTCGAGGCGTCGGCGCATGCCGCCGGAGTAGGTGCGGACGAGCCGGTCGCCGGCCTCGGTGAGGTCGAAGCGTTCGAGCAGTTCGTCGGCGCGGGCGCGGGCGCGGCGGGCGCCGAGGCGGTGCAGCCGGCCAAACAGGTGGAGGTTGTCGCGCCCGGTGATGCCCTCGTCGACGGCGGCGTACTGCCCGGCGAGGCCGATGGCCCGGCGGACGTCCTCGGCGGCGCGGGCGACGTCGTGGCCGGCGACGCGGGCGGTGCCCCGGTCGGGGGCGACGAGGGTGGCGAGGACGCGGACGGCGGTGGTCTTGCCGGCGCCGTTGGGGCCGAGCAATCCGCAGACGGTGCCGGCGGGAACGGTGAGGTCGAGGCCGCGGAGGGCCTCGGTGGTCCCGAATCGTTTCTCCACGCCTGCCATCTCGATGGCGGGTCGGGCGGTGTCGGACATGGCTCTGCCCCTTCTCTAGGTACAGCGTACGTAGAAGCGCGAGCCAAATGCTACTACGTACGTCGTACGTATCTAAGATGGGGGGCGAGGTGATCACCCAGTGCCGTCCAACGAACCCCCCAGCAACAGCGAGCGCCCGGCCACCCCCGAGGCGCCCGAACTGATCTGGCTACGCCCCGAACGCACCGGCCGCGGGCCGAAACCGGCCCACAGCCGGACGTCCATCGCCGCCGCGGCCGTCGAGATCGCCGACGCGGAGGGCCTGGACGCCGCCTCCATGCGCCGGGTCGCGGCCGCCCTCGGGGCGGGCACCATGTCGCTCTACAACTACGTGCCGAAGAAGGAGCACCTGCTCGACCTCATGCTCGACGCCGTCACCGCCGAGTACGAGCTGCCGGCCGCGCCGAGCGGCGACGTCCGCGCCGACCTCGCGGCGCTCGCCCGCCAGCAACTCGCCATCTTCCGCCGCCACCCCTGGCTGCCGACCCTGGTGCTCGCCCGCCCGGGCATCGGCCCCAACGCCCTGCGCTACACCGACCACTTCCTCGCCGTCACCGCCTCCACCGGCCTGGGCGGCGGCGCCCGGATGGAGGCCATGGCCCTGTTCAACGGCTTCGTCTGCCAGTACGCCCAGTACGAGCAGACGGCGGCTGCGGGCGCCAAGTGGCAGGCGGAGCTGGTCGGTTACCTCAGCCGGGCCGCCATGAGCGGCGAATACCCGCACCTGGCCCAGGCGTTCGCGACGACCGGACCGCCCTCCGATCCGGACGCCGCCTTCGACCGCTCGCTGGACCGGGTGATCACGGCCATCCTGGCCCCGCCGACGCCCCGCTGAGCCCGCCGACCGGCCCCGCCGACGCCCCGCTGAGCCCGCCGACCGGCCCCGCCAACCGGCCCCGCCCTCAAGCCCCGCCCTCAAGCCGGGGCCGCGACAGCACCGCCACCGCCCGCCCGTCGACCAGCACCAACACGGCCTCGTGCGCGCCCCCCAGCGCCGCCCGCGCCTCGGCCGGCGACTGCCCGACGCCCACCGCCGGCAGCGCCGGCCCGAGCAGCGCGCCCAGCGGACCACCCGGCGAACCACCCACCGGGTCGTCCGGCTTGGCGCCGCCGTCCGCGATCGCCGCCGCCAGCACCGCCCGCGACACCGAGCCGACCACCTCCGTCGCGCTCACCCCGTACGGCCTCGCCGCCCGCGCCAGCACCACCGGCGCCACCCCGCCGGGCACGGCGCGCAGCGCCTCCAACGCCTCGCCGACCGTCGCACCGGCGTCGACCGCGACCAGCGGGCCGGCCCCGGCGAGCAGCGGCCGAAGGCCGCCCGTCGACTCCGGCTCCTCCTCCAGGAAGCCCCACTGCCGCATCCAGTCGTCGCTGTGCACCTTGGACAGGTACGAGCGCCCGGAGTCCGGCAGCAGCACCACGACCAGGTCGTCCGGCCCGAGCCGCCGCGCGACCCGCAGCGCCGCCGCCACCGCCGTGCCCGAGGAAGGACCGGCCAGGATGCCCTCCTCGCGGGCGAGCCGACGGGCCGTCAGCAGCGACTCGCGGTCGGGGATGCGCTCGAAGGCGTCCACCACCTCCGACCGGTAGGCCTGCGGCCAGCGGTCCTCGACGGTGCCGGGGTGGAGGAAGTGCCCGATGCTCTCGACGAACCACGGGCTGCCGTCCCCGCCCCCGTACATCGAGGACTCCGGGTCGGCGCCCACGACGGTCACGGACCCGCCGGACACCTGCTGGAGGTACCCGCCGGTGCCGGTGACGGTCCCGCCGGTGCCGACGCCCGCGACGAAGTGGGTGACCCGGCCGCCGGTCTGCTCCCAGATCTCGGGGCCGGTGGTGCGCACATGGGCGTCCGGATTGGCCAGGTTGTCGTACTGGTTGGCGAGCCAGGCGCCGGGGATCTCCTCCACCAGCCGCTGCACGACGTTGAACAGGTGGGCCGGGTCCTCGGCGGGCACGGCCGTCGGGGCGAGCACCACCTCGGCGCCGTACGCCCGCAGGATGTCGGACTTCTCGGGCGCCGACTTGTCGGACACCCCGGCGATCACCCGGTAGCCGCGCTGCCGCCCGACGATGGTCAGCCCGATGCCGGTGTTGCCGGAGGTCGCCTCGACGATCGTCCCGCCCGGCCGCAGCAGGCCGTCCCGCTCGGCGGCCAGCACCATGGACAGCGCGGCGCGGTCCTTGACGCTGCCGCCGATGTTGAGGAACTCGGCCTTGGCGTAGATCGGCACGGGCAGCCCGGCGCCGAGCCGGGCGAGGCGGAACAGGGGCGTCCCGCCGATCGCGTCGAGTACGGATTCGTGCACTGCGGCCATCACGGCCCCTTTCACTGGCTGTCCGCCCGAGCCTGCCCGAACGCGCGGTCAGATAGTCGCTGGTGCTGTGACCGCCTGACCGACCGCGAACCGCAGCCCCGGAGTGCCGAAAGGGACAAGTTCACGAGAAGGACAGCGACAGAAGGACGACTCAGGAGGCGAACGGCTCGATCTCCCCCGCAAAGACGATGACCTGGTCGATGAGGCTCCGCCGCAGATGGACGACGTCCGTTCCCGCTAGGCGGGGGCCTCCGTCCGGCGTGGTGAAGACCCACTGGTACCGGGCCCACTCGTCAGGCATGTCCACCGCCGAGCAGCGCGCCATCGTGCCGGTCCCCGCCGGGTGGTGCCGGATGTCCAGCACGAACTGCTCGACCGCCGCGATTCCTTCGCTGCGACCCAACGGCCCCCAGAAGACCACGTCTGAGGTCAGGGCCTGGGAGAGCAGGGCAGTCACATAGCTGTCGTCCGAGGCGTTGAACGCGGAGATGAAGGTGTCGATCGCGGAGCGTGCCGTCTCTTCCTGCATGCCCCAGTAATACCAGCCGTTGCTCGTGCGCTCGTCCCGCGAGCCGCCTTCCGATCACGGTGGGCCATCCCGGTCACAGCACTGGCAGCCCCGGATCGTCGAGGCCGAGTCGGCGAGGGTTCTCGACCGTAAAGGGGCGCGAACAAAGGCGCGTGGCGCCCATTGCGCGCCCCTCAGATTTGCTGCGCTCCAAAGTGCGCAACGGTACGGCCCGCGCCCGCCCCGCCGATCGGGTGTGTGCGGAGAGTGATCGGCGCGCGATCAGATCAGCGGGTCGAAGAGATCGCGCCCCCAGTGGCCGAGCCAGGACGCGGTGGCGGACCACCGGGCCTGACCTTCCGCACCTTCCGTACCTTCCGTCGACTCGTCGTACGGCAGCACGGCGGTCGGGGCGAGCCAGCCCTCGCCCGGGTCGATGCGGACCCGCAGCACCTTGAGCGGTCTGCGCAGGGCGACGAACATCCGCAGGTCGTCGGTGTGCGGGCAGTGGGTCTCGTAACGGTCGTGGACGGTACGGCAGATGGACTTGATGTCGGTGTCCGCGAGCAGGAGGTGGCGGCTGCCGGGGCCGAGGTTGACGCAGAGGCGGCGGCGGGCGGTGTCGCGGTCCGGGTACGGCAGGTTCTGGTGGTTGTCGACGTGCAGGCCGAGGCACAGGCCGCTCTCGGGCAACCGGTGGGTGACCAGCTCGCCGGGCGGGTCCTCGGCCGGATCGAGGGCGACGTGCAGCGGATCACCGAGGAGGCCGACGAGCGCGGCGACGGTGTGGACGTCGGTGACGGTCCCGGGGAGGCGGAAGAACTCGACCAGGCCGCTGTCCTTGGTGAAGAGGCCCGGCGCGTAGCGCTCGGGGTGCTCCTCGGGGAGCGGGGCCCAGTCGCCGGCGGGGACGACGGCTCCGTTCTCGTAGTCGGGCTCACCATGGACTCTGCGGACGTTGCCGATGTCGCAGCGGGCGCGGAGGGCCGCCGGGTCGCGGAAGGCGATGGCGGCGGGGTGCATGGTCGTCATGAGGGGGGCTCCTCGGTTCAGTCGTTGTCGTCGTCGGAGTTGTCGCTGTGACGGTTGATGCCGGTCATCAGGGCGGCGGCCAGGGTGGTCCACCAGACGACGTCGGCGGTGGCCGGCTCGCGCGGCGGGACGAGGTTCGAGGCGAAGCAGGCGAGGGCGAGGCTGGCGGCGGTGATCGCAGCCGTGGTGGCGAGCTTGATGACGCTCAACTTTCGGGCGAGGGAACGTTGCTGTCCGCGGTACGGAGGACGCGCGCCCAGACGCGCTTGCCCGCGCCGCACCGCGCGATCACCCCGAAGTCGACGGCGAGCCGGCGGGCGAGTTCGATCCCACGGCCGCACTCGTTCAAACGGCCCGGACGCCGCTCCAGGAGCGGGAGGTCACTGCGGGGGTCCCAGACTTCGAGGCGGCAGCCGCCGTCGAACTCCTGGAGGTAGAGCCGGACTTCGCCGTCGCCGTGACAGGCGTGGACGACGGCATTGGTCACGAACTCGGAGGCGATGAGGACGAGGTCGTCGACCGGGTCACCGACCCAGCCCCAGGAAGTGAGCTGGTCACGGACCAGGCGGCGGGCGGTACGGACCGAGGTTTCGTGCTCGGTGAGGGTGGTCTCCCAGGTTCGGAGGACCGGGTTACGCAAGGTGGACATGAGTCACCCCACACCTTCAGTGGCGTGTTCGTGCGGTCACAGTGAGTGTGGAGCCTCGGAATTCGAAAAGGCAACCTGAACGCCTTAGAAAATCGGTGGATCTTGAAACGGCTTGAGTCGAGGCGCCCGCAGCAGCAAGACTGACCATCAACATCCGTAGGGAGGGAACCCACTTGAGCACTGACCTCTCCGCCATCAGGCAGATCAGACTCGGCGACGAGCTTCGCGCGCTGCGAGTGGATCAGAACAAGAAGCTGGTCGAGGTCACGAAGGGACTGAAAGGGTGGAGCGCGGCTCGTCTGAGCAAGATGGAGCGCGCCGAACAGCCAGTCGGAGCCGCCGATCTGGCGACCCTTCTGGACTGCTACGGAGTCACCGGCGCCGACCGCGAGTACTACGAGAACCTGCTCGGGGGTGGCCCGCCGAAGCAGTGGTGGCGCAGTCTCGACTATGCCGACGCCATCACGCCCGCGTTCGCGGAGTACCTCGCGCTCGAAGCCGACGCTTCGCACATGGTGGACTACTTCTTCTCGGGCTTCCCTGGCCTCATCCAGACCGAGGCCTACGCCAAGGAGATGATCGCCGCCGGAACGGACGCACCCAACGAGGAGGAGGTCGATGCGGGCGCCGAGGTCCGCATTCTCCGCCAACGCCGGCTGACCAGAGACCCTCTGCTCACCTTCGAGGCGTTCTTCGGTGAGGTCGCGTTGCTGGTCGCCGGCGATCAGCAGGTACTCACCGAGCAGATCCGGCATGCGATCAAGGTGGCTCAGTACCCGAACGTCACCTTGCAGATGGTGCCGCTGAGTGCCGGACGCCCTGGAGTCCTCAACTCCGGACTCACGCTCATGCGGTTCCCCGGCGACCTCGAAAATGGCTTCGTATTCATCGAAGCCGTCGGCGGTATGCTCCCACGCAGACGGGGACGCGACGTACGGCGTGCCGAGAGGGTCTTCGCTCGCGTCAAGCGATTCGCGTTGTCGCCCGAGGACACCATCACCGCACTTGAACGTAAGTTGGAAGAGCTGACGTGAGCAAGAAGCACGACCCCTACGACCACAACCCCGCCAACGCCGAGTGGGTCAAGTCCCCCTTCTCCGGGGAAGGTAACGGCAACTGCGTGGTTATCGCGCGTTTCCCCAACGGCGACGTCTGGCTCGGCGACGACAAGAACCCGAATCGCCCCCACCTCGCCTTCGACCAGGCCGAGTGGACCGCTTTCGTCCAGGCCATCGAAGCCCGCGACCCCCGCTTCACCGCCTGACCACCCACCGGGAGGCCAAGATGCCCGACCGCCACGACCCCTACGACCACAACCCCGCCAACGCCGCCTGGACCAAGTCCCCCTTCTCCGGCGACTCCAACGGCAGCTGCGTGATCATCGCGCGCTTCGACAACGGCGACGTCTGGGTCGGCGACGACAAGAACCCGAACCGCCCCCACCTCGCCTTCGACCAGGCCGAATGGACCGCCTTCATCCAGGCCATCGAAGCCCACGACCCCCGCTTCACCGCCTGATCACCCACCGGGAGGCCAAGATGCCCGACCGGCACGACCCCTACGACCACAACCCCGCCAGCGCCGAGTGGACCAAGTCCCCCTTCTCCGGCGACGACAACGGCGACTGCGTGATCATCGCGCGCTTCGACAACGGTGACGTCTGGGTCGGCGACGACAAGAACCCCGGCCGCCCCCACCTCGCCTTCGACCAGGCCGAATGGACCGCCTTCATCCAGGCCATCGAAGCCCACGACCCCCGCTTCACCGCCTGATCACCCACCG
>NZ_JBHXTQ010000028.1:82528-87138 GCF_042677305.1 Kitasatospora sp. NPDC127121
GGAGGCCAAGATGCGCGACCGCCACGACCCCTACGACCACAACCCCACCGACGCCGACTGGGCCAAGTCCCCCTTCTCCGCAGAAGGCAACGGCGACTGCGTGATCATCGCGCGCTTCGACAACGGCGACGTCTGGCTCGGCGACGACAAGAACCCCGGCCGCCCCCACCTCGCCTTCGACCAGGCCGAATGGACCGCCTTCGTCCAAGCCATCGAAGCCCACGACCCCCGCTTCACCGCCTGACCGCCCACCGCCCACCGCCCGGGCCGGGACCGCCGGGAAGCCCTGAGTGGCTGTTGCCGGCACCGGGCCGGTTCACGCTCGCGAAGGCCGCGGCTGGGCAAGGCGCCGGGTCATGAGCATCGTCGCCGAGCTGCCCGACGCTAGGTTGGCGCGGTGCATCCGATCCGTTTCGAGGCCGCCACGACAGACGGCGTCCATCGCTTCCACTACCTCCCCGGCAATGACCTGGCGGTGACTCGGCACTGGCCTGGCCTGTGGCAGGAATGGCCTGAGGAGGGGACGCCGTACACCGAGTGGGCGGTGAACAACAACAACATGGAGGAAGTCGCCGTCTATGTGGGCCTGGTGTGGCGTCTGACGGCCGGCCTGGACCGCTATGTGATCCCGACGTACTACTGCGACGACGCCGAGCGTTTCCTGGAGCAAACGCCGATGCTGGTGAGCTGGGAGTACGAGGTCGACGCCAAAGCGCCGACCTCCACCACACGGGACAAGGGCTTCGTACCTGGTCGTACGGCAAAGCCCCTTCGGGTGGAGCCGACCGCCGCGGAGCTGGACCATGCCGGTCGTGCAGGCTTGTTCCGGTTGTCGACGCCTCGCGACCTGGTATCCGCGCTGCATGCGGTGATCTTCGATGCCTCGTCGGAGACCACGGTGTTCGCAGTCGCCCCCGGACCGGAGCGTCGCCAGCGTCTGGTGAGCGCGTTGAGCGGCCCGACTCCCCCTACTCTGGCCGAAGTCCTTGAGGGAGAAGGGGTGTTCGTGGACCTGACGATCGGCTCGGATTTCGACTACTACGACTCGGTCATGGTGGCGTCGCGCGCCGATCTGCGGCACCGGGTCGATGACCTGGCTGCCGACTATGCGCGCAGGATCTCGGCATATGAACTGCGCCTGGACGAACTCGCAAGTGTTCCGGACTTCCTCCGGGCGATGCCGGAGCTTGCCGGTGTGGACTTGGACGTTCCCTGAGCCCTCGATCACTCGATCGAGACCCTCGTTCGATCGGCAAGCCGCTTGATCGGTACGACAACAGCTTCTGAGTGCCGTCGAGCAGCTGGCGGTGGACCGCGGGGACGGCGGTGACGCGCAGGGTGTAGCCCTGGCCGCGCCGCACCGTGACGCCCTGATCGAGGGCGGTGGGCCGGCGGACTCCAGCTCGGTGGTGCGGAGGAAGTCGGCGACCGTGCCCGGATGTCGAGCGTGACCGGCAGCTCGGGGACGGTGCAGGGCGAGGCGGTCGCGGTGGAGCACGTCGAGCACGTCGAGGATGTGCCCGGTGCCCCGTACGAGGCGGAACATCTCGCAGATGTGCACGGTGTCGCCCGGCCGCGCACAGGTGAGCGGTTCGCGGAACTTCGGGCGCTGGAGGGGGTGGAGGCCGCTGGAGGTGCCCGGCGCCTCCTCGAAACGCCGTCGGCGTCGAGGGTCAGGCGCCGAAACCGTCCTCAAACTCCGCGCGCTGCTCGCCAACGGCGCCCTCGATGCGAACCACTGACCGAGGGCCGGGACCTGGAGCCGATACGGCGCCGGCGATCACAGCCGGTCACCAGCAGGCTGGTTCCACTGATCCCCGAGGCCGCACCCGGCGCCGCTCACCGCGCCCCCCGCGGCGAACGGCGTCTGCATTACCGCTCATCTGATCGACCGTCAACCAGTTCATCCGAACTGCCCCACGCGCACAGCTCCCGCCATTACGCTCCCAAGCGTGATCACGCCCGGCGTCGATCCGGGCGCATTCCGTCATCACCACCACAGGGAGCGCATGCCATGAGCGAGCTGGTGTACCCGTCCGACCCCGGCCTCAACGGCCACGCCGTGGACGCGGCCGAACGCACGTACAAGATGAACGGCTTCGACCCGGCGCGGGAGGACTCGAAGCTCTCCTACACCCCCTGCCGGGTCGCCAAGCCCGCCTTCAACACCTACCGGCGCAGCGGCGAGCAGACCGTGTCCGGCTTCCTGGACACCACCTGGGCCTACGACAGCCGTCTGACCGACGACAGCGGCGGCCCCACCGGCGGGCCGGGCGCGGACCTGACCCGGCTGGAGGCCGCGAACGGCGCCTTCGACGAGATCGTCCTCGGCCTGGTCGGCCTCGTCGGCGGCCAGGGCAGCCTGGCGGCCGCCACCGCCCAGGCCGCCCAGGACTTCGGCATCGCCTCCTCCGAGCGCGGCGCCGTGACCTTCATCGACGCCTGGAGCGCGGCCGCCGCCTACCTCGGCTACGGGTTCGACGGCTGGGTCTCCAACGACTACCAGGACCTGTTCACCCAGCCGAAGGCCCAGGGCCTGCTGGGTGCCGCCCGGCGCCTCAAGGAGCGCAACCCGAACCTCTCGGTCGGCCTGCACATCGGCGGCTGGGACCTGAGCGAGGCGTTCCACTCCATCGCCCAGGAGCCCGCCTCGCGGCGGCGGTTCGCCCAGTCCGTCGTACGGGTCTTCCGTGCCTTCCCGATGTTCTCCACCCTCCACCTGGACTGGCGCTGGCCCGGCTCGGCCGGCGCCCCGGAGGCCGGGTACGGCCCGGAGGACGCCGGGAACTATGCCGAGCTCATCCGCGAGACCAGGGCCGCGCTGTCCGCCGCCGACCGGAGCGCGACGATCGCCGTCGCGGTGCCGGCCTCCGCCGCCCAACTCGACGCGATGAACGTCCCGCTCCTCATCGAGGCCGGCGCCGACCGACTGGACCTGATGTCCTTCGACTTCTTCGGCAGCCCCTGGTCCGAGAAGCTCGGGCACCACACCTCGCTGCGCCGCGATCAGAACAGCAGCCAGACGGACTGCGTCGACAACGCCGTCACCCACCTCATCGAGCACGCCGGCGTGGCGCCTCACCGCATCCACCTCGGCTACGCCACCACCACCCGCAACGCCAAGCACGCGAGCATCACCGGCATTTCGCCCCTGCGCGGCAGGTACGACAACGGCTCGGGCGAGACGGTCGGCTCCTTCGCGCCCGGCACGAGCACCTGCGCCGACGTGCTGCGCAACTACCTCGACCTGGAGCAGGGCAAGGGCCGCAACGGCTTCGAGCTGTACACGGACGTCGTCGCCGACGCCGACTACCTCCACAACCCCAGCACCGGCGTCTTCCTCTCCCTCGACACCCCGCGCTCCGTCCGTGCCAAGGCCGAGTACGCCCGCGCCCGGGGCCTCGGCGGCCTGTTCGCCGAGCACGCCGAGGCCGACCCGGGCGTGCTCACCAACGCCGCCCGCGAGGGCCTGGGGCACACCGTCACCGCGACGGTCGTCGACATGAAGCCCCTCTACGTCACCGGCCGCAGCTGACGGCGGGCGGCGCCGTCCGCACCGCGGGCATCACGGGAGGTCCCGTGATGCCCGTCGTCGGCCCCTAGGGTCCGTCTTCAAAGATCAGATCCAGAGCAGGATCGAGGCGATGGTGACGGCGGCATGGTAGGACTCGCGGGTCTTGTCGTAGCGGGTCGCCAGGCCTCGCCACTGCTTCAACCGGTTGAAGCAGCGTTCGACGACGTTGCGGAGTCGGTAGACGCGTCGGTCGAAGCCGGGCGGCCGGCCGCCGCGCGAGCCGCGGTTGAGGCGGCCGAGGGCCTGGTCGACGCGCTCGGGGATGGTGTGCGGGATGCCGCGTCGTCGCAGGTAGGCGCGGATCTTGCGTGAGCTGTAGCCCTTGTCGGCGATGACGTGGTCGGGCCGGGTGCGCGCTCGCCCCGGCCCGACCCTGGGTACTCGGATCGACTCCAGGACCGGTTCCAGGCGGGTGCAGTCGTTGGCGTTGCCGCCGGTCAGGACGAAGCCGAGCGGGCGGCCGCGTCCGTCGCAGGCCAGGTGGAGCTTGGTGCCCAGTCCTCCACGGGACCGGCCGAGGGCGTGATCACCCGTTTCGTCCCGGTCGCGTGCCCCTTTTTACCGCCGGTGGCGTGCTGGTGGGCCCGCACGATCGTGGAGTCGACGGAGACCAGCCAGTCGATGTCCCCGGCCGCGTCCTTCTCGGCCTGGATCGCGTGGAGCATCCGGGAGAATGTTCCGTCCAGCGCCCACCTGCGGAAACGTGTGTAGAGGGTCTGCCAGGAGCCGTAGCGTTCCGGCACGTCCCGCCAGGACGTGCCGGTCCGCAGCTTCCACACGATCCCGTTCAGAACCAGCCGGTCGTCCGACCGCGGACGACCGGCAACCCCCGAAGCGGGCAGGAACCGTGACAGCACAGCCCACTCGGCATCCGAAAGCTCATGACGACGCACCATGGCCGCCATGATCCCTCATCACTTGATCAGCTTTGAAGACGGGCCCTAGTACTGCAACGGTGCTTACCGTGACGGTTGTCGGGTTAGCTCGTTGAGCTGTTCATGGATGGGGACATATCCGAGGTCGATGCTCGTCGCTG